>NZ_JBOZGJ010000020.1:0-30428 GCF_050846835.1 Exiguobacterium sp. TDN 0502
TAGAACAAGGCCCTCGAAACGACTACACGTTTCGAGGGCCTTTCGTTTATGAAACTGAGTTATGTCCCAGCCTCTTTGTTCTACATGAAGAGTAGGTTAAGCGTAACGTTCGTCACTTTCCTCTTCTTCCTTGATGTTACCTTCTTCCGATTTTGCGACGATGACGGCGCAGGCAGCATCGCCTGTGATGTTAACAGCCGTCCGCATCATATCAAGCAGACGGTCGACACCGATGATCAAGGCGATACCCTCGACCGGTAGATTGACCGATTGAAGTACCATCGTCAGCATGACGAGACCGACACCCGGAACACCAGCTGTCCCGATAGATGCAAGGACGGCAGTCAGGACGACGGTCGCGAGTTGACCGGGTGATAAATCAACCGCATAGACTTGTGCGATGAAGACGGTCGCAACCCCTTGCATGATCGCTGTCCCGTCCATATTGATCGTCGCCCCGAGCGGCTGGACGAAACTGGAGACGGAGCGTGGAACCTTCAGTTCTTTTTGAGCCGTTTGCATCGACACAGGCAGTGTTGCGTTTGACGACGATGTCGAGAACGCAAACAGCATGACAGGTGCAAACTTCTTGAAGAAGAAGAACGGATTCATTTTTCCGAGCAGTGAGACGGTCGAACCGTACGTCAACAGGGAATGAACGATCAGGGATAAAACGACGACGAGCATATAGAAGAACATGGCTTTAATTGAAGACCATCCTTGCGAACCGACTGCTGAAGCGATTAAAGCGAATGCTCCAAGCGGTGCCATTTTCATGACGAGTGTGATCAAGTACGTCATCAGTTCGTTTCCTTGTTCGACGAAAGACCGTAATGTCGAGACTTTTTTACCGAGGAACGTGATTCCGAAACCGACGAACACACTGAAGACGATGATTTGAAGCATGTTACCTTCCGCCATTGAGGTGATCGGGTTCGTCGGGAACATTCCGACGATCGTGTTGATCAGGCTCGTATCGGGAAGACTTCCACTATCATATTTTAGGTCATTTGTAGCAAACGTACCCAGTGTACCTGGCTTGATGAGTAACGATAAACCAAGTGCGATGACGATTGCGACAGCCGTTGTCGTCATGAAGTAGCCGATTGCCTTTCCGCCGACACGCCCCAGTTCCTTCGGATTGCCGAGTCCCATGACTCCAAGCGTAATCGAGAAGAAGACGATTGGTACGACGAGCATTTTAATTAAGTTCAGGAATATCGTCCCGATCGGTTGTAAAGCATATTTATTCAGTCCCTCATAAATCGACTTATCCGGTAGGGAAGCGAGGATGATACCGAGGATCAGTCCCAGGATCAGTCCCAAAATGATGCGCTTTGCTTCTTTCATAAATGATGTCACACTCCTTTATTTGATAATTGTCTATATTTTGACACAATACTCCCCCTTTTGACAAAACATTTTAAAAAATTATTGATAACGCTTACAAAAAAGTTTCTGAATTTTGATGCAGGAATGATCGGATTTTGTTGTCAAACCCGGGCAAGCATGAGAGGATAGATAAGAACAAAAAGGAACAGCGTAGGGTACATAAAAGTCGCCTGAATCAACTGTTGACCAAATTGTATATTCCTACTATAATGTTGTATGACGTGTCTGACACGTTTCCTTTAGTCGGTAATATCGGAGGGAGGGAAAACTAGTGGAAACTCGTGTACGTAAAAATGAATCACTTGAAGACGCACTTCGTCGCTTCAAACGTGGTGTTTCAAAAGATGGTACGCTTGCTGAAGTTCGTAAACGTAAACACTACGAAAAGCCAAGTGTAAAACGTAAGCTTAAATCGGAGGCTGCGCGTAAGCGTAAGAAGTTCTAACGTTAGAGAGGGTGTATCCTCATGAGTCTTCAGGAGCGTTTGACAGCGGATATGAAAGAAGCCATGCGTCTACGTGAAAAAGATCGTCTTACGACGATTCGGATGGTGAAATCATCGCTGCAAAATGAAACGATCAAACTCGGTAAGCAAGAATTGACGGACGAGGAAGAATTAACGATTCTTTCACGTGAAATGAAGCAGCGCAACGACTCCCTCCGAGAATTCGAAAGCGCTGGTCGTCACGATCTCGTCGAGAAAATTCAAGCAGAGATTGTCGTGCTCGAAGCTTATATGCCAAAACAGCTTTCCGAAGAAGAAGTTCAGGAAATCGTCGACGCAGCTATTGCGCAGACGGGTGCCTCTGCTCCTTCGGATATGGGGAAAGTAATGGGTGTCGTCATGCCGCAGCTTAAAGGCAAGGCGGACGGTGCCTTGATTAATCGACTCGTTAAACAACGTCTCGCTTAATACAGAAAAAGGTGTCCCTCGGGGCACCTTTTTTGTCGTTCATGTCACATTATTAAAGTTTCTTGATGAATTCAGAATAGTCATGAAACCTTTTTTTATTGAAAGCGTATATAATTATAGTAACGAACAAAAGTGCAAAAGAAGTAGCTTCTGACACGGATGAAAAGGGGTGAACGTACGCAATGACGTTTAGCTTAGGGATGATTTTGACGGTCTTCATGATTGGGGTCCTCATGTTACTTGTCGAAATATTCGTTACAGGATTCGGGATCTTCGGCGTTCTTGGAATCGGTGCGGTTCTTGCGAGTCTGATCATGGCAGGCGCGACGGTCGGGCAAGTCGGAATAGCAATCGGTCTTGCTGTATTTCTATCACTTGCAGCAGGGTACTGGGCATACCGCAGAATCAAATCGAATCAATCACTACTTTGGAGAGGATTGATTTTGACGGACTCCACCTCTTCTGAGAAAGGGTATCTCTCGCATCAGGAGAAAGTCCAGCTACTAGGAGAAGAAGGAATCAGTTTGACACCGCTTCGTCCGTCAGGAACGATCGAAATCGACGGGAATCGAATTGATGCGGTTACCGAGGGGACCTTCATTCAAGCGGGTGAAAAGGTCGTCGTAAAAGAAGTGACGCACGGACGCGTCATCGTTAGAGTCCAACATACGAAGGAGGAGTCCCACACATGACACCTGAATTATTGACCGTACTACTCATATCGGGAGGAATATTAATCTTCCTCGCCATATTCTTCACGCTCGTTCCGATTCCATTATGGATCAGTTCACTTGCAGCCGGCGTACGTGTTTCGATTTTTACATTAGTCGGGATGCGGCTACGTCGTGTCACACCCTCTAAAATCGTCAATCCATTGATTAAGGCAGTTAAAGCGGGATTGAACTTGAATACGAACCAACTGGAAAGCCACTTCCTCGCCGGTGGTAATGTCGACCGTGTCGTCAACGCCTTGATTGCGGCGCATCGTGCGAATATCGAACTCAGTTTCGAACGCGCAGCCGCGATTGATTTGGCTGGTCGTAACGTGCTAGAAGCGGTTCAAATGTCGGTTAACCCGAAAGTCATCGAAACACCATTCATTGCCGGTGTGGCAATGAACGGGATCGAAGTGAAAGCGAAAGCCCGGATTACGGTTCGTGCCAATATCGACCGCCTCGTCGGTGGTGCTGGTGAAGAAACAGTCATTGCCCGTGTCGGTGAGGGTGTCATCTCGACGATCGGTTCGTGTAATGATCAGAAGGAAGTACTTGAGAATCCAGAAATGATCTCACGTACGGTCCTTGCAAAAGGGCTAGATTCCGGTACAGCATTTGAAATCCTCTCGATTGATATCGCGGATATTGATATCGGTAAGAATATCGGTGCGGTTCTTCAAACCGATCAAGCAGAAGCGGATAAGAACATCGCGCAAGCGAAAGCGGAAGAACGACGTGCGATGGCAATTGCAAGCGAACAAGAAATGAAATCACGTGTTGAAGAGATGCGTGCGAAGGTAGTCGCAGCAGAAGCGGAAGTTCCACTTGCCATTGCTGAAGCCATGCGTGATGGAAACTTCGGTGTCATGGATTATGCGAACTACTTGAACGTGACGGCGGATACGAAGATGCGTCAAGCGATTGGTGGACAATCGTCACCACATGACTCCCAGTAAAGGGTGAGACGGTATGGATATCATTTGGGTCGGATTGATGATTGCCTTTGGTGTCATCTCCGTCATCTCAAAAGCAGCGGATAAAAAACCGAAGCAGACGAACCGGACTCCTTCCAAAGAGTTCGGGGAGTATGTGAAGCAGATGGTCGAACAAGTGGATACTGCAAGGCAAGATACGGTACCTCCACCTGTCGTCCGGAAAAAAACACCTGCGAAGAAGCAGCCTGGCGTCACCCAAACGAAGGCACGACCAGTCCACGAACGGACAGATTTGCAAAAACAATTGGAACAACGTCAACAAAAACGCTCGAAAAAAGAGATGCCGGGTTCAACGATCGGAGAAATCCAAGGTAGCATAGCAGATGGTGCTATCGGGACTTCCGGTCGTTCGGCTTCAGCAACGACGCTATCACAAGATGAAATGCGACGTGCCATCATTTGGAGTGAAGTGCTAGGTGCGCCTGTTTCAAAGCGAAAACGGTAATGTCTAGGTTAGGAGCCGATCCCTCTATCCGGAGTGGAATCGGCTCTTTTTATTTCCTAAATGGTGGAAACGGGTTTTTCTTTCCATCTTTTCGACGGAAGTGCTAAAGTGAAAGAGATTAGATATGAGGCGATGACAACATGTTATCCATGACTAGGAGGCCACTCACAACGTGATATTCAATGAAAGAATCCCATTTGCATTTTCGAATTCAGAACAGATTCAAGCATTCGTAGGTCCGAACGACGCTGTCTTACGTACGATGGAAGCAGAACTTGAAGTCCAACTCACGCATCGCGGCGATGAACTGTTGGCACAGTCCGAACAGGAGCAGTCTGTGATTTTAGCAGGACAAGTCGTTGGTGTCCTGAAACAACTCGTCAATCGGGGAGCAGTTTTGACGGAGCGTGATGCGACAAGTGCGATCCAACTTGCTCGTCAAGATCGTGTGGATGAACTTCTAGAACTTTATGATACGGTCATCCATACGAATCATAAAGGAAAACCGCTTCGCGCGAAAACGCTCGGTCAAGCACGATATGTCCGAGGGATTGATCGTTGCGATTTAACATTCGGGATCGGACCTGCAGGAACCGGTAAAACGTATCTTGCAGTCGTTATGGCAGCTAAAGCGCTAAAAGAAGGATATGTCAAACGGCTTGTCCTGACACGTCCGGCAGTTGAGGCGGGAGAGAATCTCGGTTTTCTTCCTGGCGATCTAAAAGAAAAGGTGGATCCATATCTTCGTCCCTTATACGATGCTTTGCACGATGTACTTGGAGTCGAACATACGGCTCGACTACTTGAACGGGGAGTCATCGAGATTGCACCGCTTGCCTACATGCGGGGACGAACGCTTGAGCATGCCTTCGTCATTTTGGATGAAGCGCAAAATACGACACGGGAACAGATGAAGATGTTCTTGACGCGTCTTGGATTTCATTCGAAGATGATTGTCACAGGTGATTTGACACAGGTCGACTTACCGCGTGGGAAAACATCTGGTCTTCAGGAAGCACTACATTTGCTTGGGAATGTCAAAGGCATTCATTTCGAACACTTCGGTTCAGCTGATGTCGTTCGTCACCCACTTGTCCGGAAAATCGTTGATGCTTACAGTCAAGAATTGACATAAGCCGTTACGGGAATAAAGGAAAAAGGGGGAGATGACATGCGCAAGGTTAAAATCTGGATCGGTCTCCTGACGGTACTGTTCTATCTCGTCGTCACGACGATGATGTACATCAGTGTCCGACCGGAAGCCTTGTCTGCAGAGCCATTCTCGATTGCAGAAGAAGATATCCGGTCTCCGCTGACGATAGAAGACCGGACGGCGACGAATCAAATCAAAGAAAACTCGATTGCCGCAATCGAGAGTCAGTATACGATTAAACAGGAGTATGCGGTACAACAAATCGATAAAGCAGAACAATTGTTTGCAAGCTTGTCGGGTATCAAAAAGGCGGATGAAGTCAGTAAAATCAAGCAACGCCTTCGCGGAACAGAAGCAGCGGCGTTACTTAAGGACGAGGAATTGCGTCTGCTTGCGACTTCGACGAAATCATCACGGGATACGACACGAGACGTCGTCATTACGGCAATCGAAGAGGCGATGCGTCAACGCATTTCGTCTGATGGTGGGGAAGTGGCGGAAGCGCGTGAAAATGCCCGCATTGATATCGAACGCTCGCCCCTGTCATTCTCGCTTAAAGCGGTTGCCAAAACACTGACGGATCAATTAATCGTAACGAATTACGTCTACGATCCCGAAAAGACGGAGCAACTGCGCAAACAGACGAGTGATAAAGTCGAACCCGTCATCATTTCTGAAGGCGAGGTGATCGTCAAGCGCGGGGAAGTCATCTCACCAGATGCCTATCGGCAGTTGCAACTCGTCGGCTTGATTTCTGACCGGCAATCACTCAAACCGTTATTAGGTGCGATGCTGATTAGTGCATTGATGACTGCCTTTTTATTCGGATTCATCCATCGTTCCAAGCTACGATATGCTCAGATGGGACGGATTCGGTTATTTGGCCTCGTCTACCTCGTCATTAGTCTTCAGTTACTTGTCACATATGGGATGGCATTTTTAGCTGGTGATATCAATCCAGCACTGTACCTGCTTACACCTACCGCTTTTGCGGCACTCGTATTACGAAATCTCTTGAATGAGCGAATCGCGTTATCGAGTGCGCTTTTTACGGCACTTGCTGGAACATTTTTTTACAGCACGAATCAGAATTTCACCTTTAATATTGCGATTTACTTATTAGTCGGTGGATTGGTGGCGACATTCTTTTTACAATCCAGTCTGTCGCGGCGCCGTATTTTCATGAGCAGCATCTCGATTGCCGCTGCCAATATCGCGATTTTCTTCGCGTTCGTTTTATTGCGAAGCGGAACGTTTGAGTTACGGGAAACCCTGATTTTAATCGGGTTCACGGTAGCGAGCGGTATTTTAAGTGCGATTCTCGCGATTGGATTATTACCATTCCTAGAGATGACATTCGGTATTTTGGCACCAACACGTCTACTCGAGTTATTGAATCCGACACATCCGCTGTTGAAAAAACTTCTCGTCGAAGCGCCTGGAACGTACCATCACAGTATGATGGTCGCGAATCTAGCGGAGACTGCCTGTGAAGCAATTGGAGCAGACGGCTTGCTTGCGCGAGTAGGCGCTTATTATCATGATTTAGGAAAAACACGTCGACCGCTCTATTTCATCGAAAATCAACATGGGCGTAATCCGCACGATCGTCTGACACCAGAAGAGTCGGCACGCGTCATCTTAGCGCATACGGAGGATGGGGTTGAACTGCTTGAAGCTTCGAAACTGCCGGCAGCGATCATCGACATTTGCCGCCAGCACCATGGTACGTCGCTACTCCGTTATTTTTATGTCAAGGCAGCAGAACAAGGGGAAGTCGATGAAGAGACGTTCCGGTATACGGGACCGAAGCCGCAGACACGCGAAGCAGCGGTGATCATGATCGTCGACTCGATTGAAGCGGCAGTCCGTTCAATGAAAGCTCCATCGGAAGAAGGAATTCGGGACTTGGTCGCGAAAATCATTCGTGAAAAGATGATGGATGATCAATTTTCGGAATGCGACATCACGACGCGTGAGATTTACCGTGTCGGAGAAAGTGCGTGTCATACGTTATCCGGTTTGTTCCATGAACGAATCGAGTATCCAGAATTAAAGAAAGAGGCAACGACATGAACATTTACATGACAGACGAAAACAATCGTCTAACGGAAGAACAGCAACAACTTGTCGAATCGATTTTGATCTATACGGCGGAACAAGAAGAGGTTGATCCGAACAGCGAGTTATCCGTGACATTCGTCTCAAACGATGAGATTCAAGAAATCAACCGTGAGTGGCGTGGGAAAGATCAAGCGACAGACGTGATTTCTTTTGCCATGGAAGAACTCGGAGAAGACGAAATCGACTTTGGATTGCTTGAAGATGAACCGGTCGTCCTTGGTGACTTGATCATCTCCGTCGAACGGTGCCGCGAGCAGGCAGCTGAATACGGCAATCATTTTGAGCGAGAGCTCGGTTTCCTTGCTGTTCATGGTTTCCTGCATTTGCTCGGGTACGATCACATTGAAAAGGCGGACGAGGAAGTCATGACGAAGCGGCAGGAGGAAATCCTGCATCACTTCGAGTTGTTCCGGGGCACATTGTGAAGAGTTGGTGGCAACCGTTTCAGCATGCCATGAACGGTCTGCGCCAATCGATTCGAGAGGAACGTCACATGAAAGTTCATTTGGCGATCGGTGGCATCGTGTTACTTATCGCCTTTTTGTTACCATTGACGGCTAGCGAACGGGCCATACTCTGCCTAACGATCGGGATCGTCATCAGTGCCGAAATGTTCAACACGGCGTTTGAACGAACGGTGGATCTCGTGACGCAAGAATGGCATCCGCTTGCAAAGGCGGCCAAAGACATCGCGAGTGGGGCCGTCCTTGTGTTGGCGCTTACATCTATCGTAATTGCACTATGCATCTTCATCCCATATTTGGTACAATAAGAATCCGGCCTTTTTGGCCAATACCGTTCCTAAAAAGGGGAAAATGAACATGAAAACAGAACAATTACTCGAACAAGCAAAACGTGCACGCGAAAAAGCGTATGTTCCATATTCGAAATTTCAAGTCGGTGCTGCTCTCTTAACGAAAGACGGACAGGTCTTCCACGGCTGTAACATTGAAAACGCTGCCTATGGTCTTTGTAACTGTGCAGAGCGGACAGCGATTTTCTCAGCTTGGGCACAAGATGCGCGTGATTACGCAGCGATGGCTGTCGTTGCCGACACAGAAGGACCGGTCGCACCATGCGGGCAATGCCGCCAAGTATTATCAGAGATGTGTGACGCGGATATGCCGATCTATTTGACGAATCTTAAAGGAGACGTCACTGAAACAACAGTGGGTGCCTTGTTGCCAGGAGCATTCACGAAAGGGGATTTACATGTTTAAAGAAGGATTCAAATCGGGCTTTGTCTCGATCATCGGACGCCCGAACGTCGGAAAATCGACATTCCTCAACCGTGTCATCGGACAAAAGATTGCCATCATGTCCGATAAACCACAAACGACGCGAAACAAGATTCAAGGTGTTTATACGACCGAAGATGTTCAGACGATCTTCATCGATACACCAGGGATTCATAAACCCAAGCATAAACTCGGCGATTTCATGATGAAGGTCGCGACGAACGCTTTGCGTGAAGTCGATGCGATTTTGTTCATGGTCAACGTGACGGAACCAAAAGGAAAAGGTGACGACTTCATCATTGAAAAATTGAAAGAACTTGATACACCAATCATTCTCGTCATGAATAAGGTCGACTTGATTCATCCGAATGATATTCCGCCAATCATCGAGTCGTACAAAAATGAACTCGAGTTCGCGGCAGTCGTTCCGATTTCTGCGTTACAGGGGAACAATGTCGGACCATTGCTCGACGAAATCGCGAAGATCCTACCGGAAGGACCGATGTATTACCCGGCGGATCAAGTGACCGATCACCCGGAACGCTTCATCATCTCGGAGATGATCCGCGAGAAAGTCTTACAAAAGACACGCGATGAAGTGCCGCACTCGATCGCGGTCGCGATTGACCAAATCAAGACGCGCGAGAACGGCAACATGGTCGATGTCCATGCGACGATCTTAATCGAGCGGGATTCGCAAAAAGGAATCATCATCGGGAAACGCGGAGCATTGTTGAAGGAAATCGGCTCTGAAGCACGAACGGACATCGAGATGTTACTCGGAACGAAAGTTTACCTCAACTTGTGGGTCAAAGTCCAAAAGGATTGGCGCAATAAGGCCGGTCAATTGCGTGAACTCGGTTTCCGCGATGACGAGTATTAAGCGATGATCGATAAGGCGGAGGGGCTTGTACTACGAACGGTCGTATACGGTGAATCGAATAAGATCGTCACGCTACTGACACGTGAATTCGGCAAGCTCGCCGTCATGGCACGAGGAGCGAAGAAACCTGGGAGTCGTTTTAACGCGGCTAGCCAACCTTTCGTCCGAGCTGTCTATATCTATCCACGGTCACGTGGTCTCGGTCAGTTGAAATCGGCAGACGTCATCACGAGTCATGCGCATATCCGGCAAGATGTCGTCTTGATGGCGTATGCGATGTATCTACTGGAGCTTGCAGATAAAGCGCTTGATGAACGGGTGCCGCAACCGGCACTGTACGATTTATTCGTCGAAGGATTGGAGGCGATGGATGAAGGACTGGATCCTGACGTCGTCTCTTTCATCATCGAGTTGCGTCTGTTGCGTCATCTAGGGATCGCGCCACACTTGAATGGCTGTACGATTTGCGGGAGTGCTGAAGCACCATTCGCTTTTTCGCTACACCATGGTGGGTTATTGTGTCGCCGGCACCGTCATGAGGATGAACATGCGGTCTTCATGTCAGAAGCAGTCGCGAAGATGCTCTATGTGTTTTCCGTCTATGATTTCTCGCGGATCGGTACCGTGACGGTGAAGCCGGAAACGAAGCGTCTACTGCGTCAAATCATGGACGCTTATATGGAACGCTACAGCGGGTTACGTCTGCGTTCCAAACGCGTCCTCGATCAGTTGATTGATTTCGGCAACGATTGACAGCAACAAGCGGGTTCGGTAGAATGAATGCGGAAGAAGCAACTAAATGAACACGATGACGAAAAGGAGTACCGTCTTTTTCTCAATCAAGCGATTCCAGGGTGGTGTGAGCTGGGAGTGAGAGGGGCGCGAACGGCGTTTCGGAGTGTTCTTTGTCAAAAAGAGTGGCATGCGATTGCATGCAAGTAGGGTGGAACCGCGGGCTCGTCTCGTCCCTATGTGCAACGATTGTTGTACATAGGGGCGTTTTTTGCGTTCCTTAATCATTTCGGAGGTGAAAGTCGTGAAGATGACAGTACAAGACATGATCTTGACATTACAAAAATTTTGGGCAGAACAAGGCTGCTTGACGATGCAAGCATACGACGTAGAAAAAGGGGCCGGTACGATGAATCCGATGACGTTCTTACGGAGTCTCGGACCAGAACCATGGAACGTTTGTTATACAGAACCATCACGTCGTCCGGCAGATGGTCGTTACGGAGAAAACCCGAACCGTCTGTACCAACATCATCAGTTCCAGGTCATCATGAAACCATCACCTGACAACATTCAGGAATTATACTTACAAAGTCTCGAGTTACTCGGCATCAACCCACTCGAACACGATATCCGTTTCGTAGAGGATAACTGGGAAAACCCGACGTTCGGTGCTGCTGGACTCGGTTGGGAAGTATGGTTGAACGGGATGGAAATCACGCAGTTCACGTACTTCCAACAAGTCGGTGGAATCGAGTGTAACCCGATCGCAGTAGAGATCACTTACGGAATCGAGCGTCTCGCTTCGTACATCCAAGACGTTGAGAGCGTCTTTGATCTCGTTTGGACAGATGGCTTCAAATACGGTGATATCTTCTATCAACCGGAGTTCGAACATTCGAAGTATACGTTTGAAACATCAGATGTCGCCTTACTCTTTACGTTATTCGATCAATATGAAAAAGAAGCGAATCGTGCCTTGGATGAGAATCTCGTCTTCCCAGCGTATGATTACATCTTGAAATGTTCGCATACTTTTAACCTTCTCGACGCGAAGGGTGCGATTTCGGTTACGGAACGTACAGGATTCATCCATCGTGTCCGGAACATGTCGCGCCGTTGCGCGCAAAGTTTCATCGAAGAACGGGAACGTCTTGGCTTCCCATTGATCAAGTCGAAAGCAGGTGAGTCACATGAATGAATTATTACTTGAAATCGGTTTAGAAGAGATGCCGGCTCGATTCGTCCTTCAATCCGAAACACAACTCAAGGAACGCGTGACGCGTTTCCTCGAAGAAGCACGGATTGAGTTCACAAGTGTCGAATCCTTCTCGACACCACGCCGTCTTGCAGTGTACGTCAAAGGTCTCGCAGCACGTCAAAGTGACCTCGAAGAGACGCTAAAAGGACCAGCAAAACGGATCGCGATGGACGAAGACGGGAACTGGACGAAAGCAGCCGAAGGATTCGCGCGTGGTAAAGGGTTAACGACGGACGATCTCTTCCTTGGTGAAGAAAAAGGCGTCGAATATCTCTATGCGACACGTAAGGAAGTCGGACAAGCGACAGCCGATCTACTTCCTGGACTAAAACAAGTCGTTGAAGCGATGACATTCCCGAAAAACATGCGTTGGAGCACACAATCATTGCGTTACATGCGCCCGATTCGCTGGTTGATTGCGCTGCTTGACGATCAAGTCATCCCGTTTGAAGTCGCATCCGTCGAAACAGGTCGGACATCACGCGGTCATCGGTTCCTCGGACAGGACATCACGATCCTGCGTCCGAACGCATATGTCGAAGCACTCGCAGGAGAAAACGTCATCGTTAGTTATGAAGCACGTCGTCAGTTGATTGAAGAACAGATTCAAGCACTTGCGGCACGCGAACAATTCGAAGTGCCAATCGATGGTTCGTTACTTGAAGAAGTCACGAACCTCGTCGAGTATCCGACAGCCTTATTCGGTGCATTCGATGAAGCGTATCTTGAGTTACCAGAAGAAGTTTTGATCACGACGATGAAAGAACACCAGCGTTACTTCCCGGTCAAACGTGACAATGCGTTGTTGCATTACTTCGTGACGGTACGAAACGGAAACGCGACACACCTTGAAAACGTCGCACGCGGAAATGAAAAAGTCATCCGTGCCCGTTTAGCCGATGCGCAGTTCTTCTACGAAGAAGATAAAAAAGCAGACATCGATGAGCAGGCGAAACGTCTCGACAAAATCGTCTTCCATGAAAAATTAGGAACGACAGGTGAAAAAGTCCGTCGTGTCCGTCAGATGGCACTCACCCTTGCCGACCGTGTCGGTGCGGACAAAACACGCGTCGAACGTGCAGGTCAGATCTACAAATTCGACCTCGTCAGTCAAATGGTCTATGAATTCACGGAATTACAGGGTCTGATGGGTGAGCGATATGCGAACATGAAGAATGAGGATCCGGAAGTCGCGGCTGCGATTCGTGAACATTACATGCCACGCTTCGCGGGTGATGCAAGTCCGGAAACACCGACGGGAACGCTCTATGCGATTCTCGATAAGATGGACAGCGTCGCTGGATTCTTTGGTGTCGGTATGATTCCGAGTGGATCAGCGGATCCGTATGCCTTACGTCGTCAAGCACAAGGGATTGTTCAGATTTTATCCGATCGTAAGTTGAATCTGACATTGACTGAACTGATTGCTTTCGTCGTTTCAGAACAGGTGGCAGCAGGTCTTTATGCGAAGGATGCCGAAGAGGTTCAAGCGGCATTACAAGAGTTCTTCGCGCAACGCTTGAAGTATCGTCTATCGGAGATGAACTTCCGTCACGATGTCATCGATGCTGCTCTTGACGTGACATTGACGGTCGAAGCGAATGAAAAACGGGCTACGATGTTAGAAGCAGCTACGAAAAAAGAAACATTCAAAAAAACGGTCGAACAACTCAGCCGTGTCTTAAATATCTCGAAAAAAGCAGAGACTGTGACACCTGTTGATCCAGCGCTCTTTGAAAATGATGCAGAACGTGCTCTACATGAAGCAATCGAGCGCGCTCTACCGGAAGTCAATCACGCGCTCGCTACGCTTGACTATGAACGAGCACTCGCAACACTTGAAGCAACGGTTCCGTCGATCACAGCATACTTTGACGGGACGATGATCATGACGGATGATGAGACAGTCCGGACGAATCGTCTCAGCGAAATGAAACGATTTGCACAAGCCATCGAATCGGTCGCTCGTTTCAATGCACTTACTTTAGCGTAAAGAAAAAGGACGGATGAGCCGATGAAGTTAAATGAACGGCAAAAGAAGATACTCCAAATCGTCAAAGAGAACGGTCCGATTACGGGAGAGCAGATTGCTGCTGCGCTCTCCCTGACACGGGCGACATTACGACCCGATTTATCTATTTTGACAATGACCGGCATGCTAGAGGCACGTCCGCGCGTCGGCTATATGTTCGTTGGAAAGAAAAATGCTTCCATGCTCCATGAAAAGTTAGATACGCTGACCGTCGGTGAATTCATGTCGTCGGCGAAAGTCATTCATGAAGGGATGACCGTGTACGATGCAATCGTCCATCTCTTCTTAGAAGATGTGGGTTCTCTGTTCGTCGTCAGTAAGGATCATGCCTTAGTCGGTGTGCTGTCGCGCAAAGACTTTTTGCGTGCAGCAATCGGTAATCAAGAACTAGATTCGTTACCCGTCAACATCATCATGACGCGGATGCCGAATTTGACCGTCTGTGAAAAGTCGGAGACATTGATTGGTGCCGGCATGAAATTGATCGAAAAACAGATTGACTCGATGCCGGTCGTCGAAGAAGAGGACGGCGTCCTAAAAGTCGTCGGTCGGATGACGAAGACGAACATGACGAAAGTATTGGTTGCCTTAGCACGAGATGAAGAAATTTAAGGAGGGTTCCTGATGCGTCAACGGATTTATGTCGTAAGTGATTCTGTCGGAGAGACGTGTGAACTCGTCGTCCGTGCAGCTGCTATTCAGTTTCCGGAACAAGCCATCGAAACGGTTCGTATTCCATTCGTCGATGATGATCAAGTCATTTATGACTTGGTTCTCCACGCTAAGGAAGAACAAGCGACGATTGCCTTTACGATCGTCCATGCGACGCATCGGCGTTTGCTTGCCGATACAGCGCGGGCGCACGGGGTAAAGGCGATCGACTTACTGGGTCCATTGCTCGATACGATGGAAGACCGTTTGCAGATGCAGCCGAAGGAAGAACCCGGATTGATCTATCGCTTGGATGAAGAGTATTTCCGAAAAATCGAAGCGGTCGAATTTGCTGTCAAATATGACGATGGACGTGATCCAAAAGGGATCAAACGGGCGGATATCGTCCTAATCGGTGTATCGCGGACATCGAAGACACCTCTTTCGCAGTACTTGGCGTTAAAACGATATAAAGTAGCAAACGTGCCACTCGTACCTGAATCGATCCCACCGGAAGAGTTGTTCGATATTCCAAAAGAAAAGTGTTTTGGATTACTCATCTCTCCGGAGAAGTTAATCGATATTCGGATGGAACGGTTGCGCTCTTTAGGTTTGAAGCCAGAAGCGGCATACGCCCAAATGGATCGGATCAACCGCGAACTCGAATATGCTCGCAATCTGTACGAACGCATCGGGTGTCAAGTCATCGATGTGACGAACAAAGCAGTTGAGGAGACCGCGAACTTGATTTTGACCGGTATTTCCGGAAATGCACATGACTAGTCAAGCGGTCAGGAACATAGTATACTTGTTTAGCTGATAAATGAGATAATGCCCTTTTTCTAATGAAACGGAACGAGTCATCGTTCCGTTTCATTGCGGGTATGGTCATGTAAGGATAAGTTCTCAAGGAAAGGGGAGAGGACGGAATGAAGCGAATTCCTGATGAAATCGTCGATCAGGTCCGGCAAGCGACGGACATCGTCGAATTGATTTCAGAACGTGTAGAATTAAAAAAACAAGGGAATCGATATTCAGGGCTATGCCCGTTTCATTCTGAGAAATCACCTTCCTTTTCTGTTTCGCCCGATAAAGGGATGTACTATTGTTTCGGATGTGGAGCAGGCGGAAATGCCATCACGTTCGTCATGGAAACAGAAGGAATGAGTTTCAAGGAAGCCGTCTCGAAATTAGCTGACCGAAACGACGTCACACTTCCGGAACTGGAACCTGATCGATTTGAACAGTCGGAATCGACACCGGAGCAAGAAAAGAAGTTTCGGATGCGCGAAGCACACCGAATCGTCACCGAGTTGTATCATGAGGTGTTAATCCAGACGGAAGCAGGCGACGCGGGACGCGTCTATTTAGAGAATCGCGGTATCCGTGAAGGTGCGATGCGTGAATTTCGTCTCGGTTATGCACCAGATCAAGATCGTTTTACAGTAGATTCCTTGACACGACGCGGATTTGATTTAGATGAGATGGTCGAAGCGGGATTGATTTCAATCGGACGCGATGGCGATTATCGAGACCGCTTCAACGGTCGAGTCGTATTCCCGATTTCCGATCGTGATGGCACGATCGTCGGATTCAGTGGACGCTCGATTGACGGTCGTGATCCGAAGTATGTCAATACGGCGGAAACTCCTTTGTTCAATAAAAGTGAGTTACTGTTCGGATTTGCTCAAGCAAGAGGCGCGATGCGTAAAATCAAACAAGTCGTTCTTGTGGAAGGCAATCTAGATGTTGTGCGCGTCGCTCAAGCGGGTATACCTTATACGGTAGCCTCTTTAGGAACAGCGTTAACACCTGTTCATGCCCAAAACCTAGCACGGATCGTCGATGAAGTCATCATCTGTTATGACGGAGACAAGGCAGGGCGTGCAGCGACGTTAAAAGCGTTGCAATTGCTTGAAGCGGCAGCTGTCGACTGTTCCGTCATCCGACTCCCGGATGGCGAAGATCCGGATTCCTTCATTGGGAATCAAGGAGAAGACACCTTTTTACACTGGATTGAACAAGAACGAGTTTCAAGTCTTGAATTCAAATCTTTTTATTTTCGACAAGGAAAAAACTTGCGATTAGAAGGAGAACGCGTTCGATATATTGAAACTATGCTTGAAGAGATTGGTCGAACATCCAATCCGTTGTTACGGGATATTTATGTAGGAAAACTTTCTGAGGAATTTAAACTTTCGAAAGACTCCTTGCTCGCACAAGTGCGTCCAACCGTTCAACAGCCGAAAAGAGAGCAAGTCGTCTCTAATCGCCCAGCGGCTTTACCCGCAGCACCACCTGACCGAACGTTCGCGAACTGGAAAAAGGCAGAACGCTTTTTGCTTGCTTACATGATTCGCTCGGAAGAAGTCTGTCTTGAAGTGCGCGAACAACTGGGTGTCCAATTCAATGATCCGGCACATCAACTGATTGCCGGCAAGTTATATGAATTTTACGGGACGGATACACAAGGAAGTCCGGATCGTTTCTTGACGATGTTACACGATGCTTCCTTGCAACGAATCGTAGCAGATTTAGAATTCATGCTGATGCCTGAATATGACCCTGATCTGCTCAGTCACTATGTTCGTGCCGTCCAAAATGAGCGGCAGCGCAGGCTGCTTGAAGAAGAAAAGTCACGTTTGAATCAACAAACAGATATCCGTGCCCAAGCGGAGCTGATGCAGGCGATCATTGAACGAAAGCGTCGTTTAAAAGATCGGTGACCTGCTGCATGATGTGGAAGGAGTGTATGGTTCGATGGCAGAAAAAGCAAGATCAGAAGCTGAATTACTCCGTCTCGCGAAAGAGGAACTCATCGCGCTCGGACATAAAAATGGGGAATTGTCACACCAGAAAATCGAGGATAAACTGAGTTCGTTCGAATCGATGGATGCCCAGCAATTCGAAGAGTTCCTTCAATTACTCGAAACGGAAGGCATCAAGGTCAACAATGATGGTACAGGAGATGAAAAAGAAGAGGCGGATCTAAACGATCTGTCTGTTCCTCCTGGCGTCAAGATCAACGATCCTGTCCGGATGTATCTAAAAGAAATCGGTCGCGTTGACCTGTTGAATGCAGAAGACGAAGTCGAACTCGCGAAACGGATTGAGCAAAACGACGAAGAGGCGAAAAAACGGTTGGCTGAAGCGAACTTACGTCTCGTCGTTTCGATTGCGAAGCGTTATGTCGGACGCGGTATGCTGTTCCTTGATTTGATTCAAGAAGGCAACATGGGTCTGATCAAGGCGGTCGAGAAATTCGACTATACGAAGGGATACAAATTCTCGACGTATGCAACATGGTGGATCCGTCAAGCGATCACACGTGCGATCGCTGACCAAGCGCGGACAATCCGGATTCCGGTCCATATGGTCGAAACGATCAATAAACTGATCCGTGTTCAACGTCAACTCTTGCAAGATCTCGGACGCGAACCATCACCAGAAGAGATTTCGAAAGAGATGGAAATCACACCGGAAAAAGTCCGTGAAATCCTGAAAATCGCGCAGGAGCCGGTTTCTCTAGAGACGCCGATCGGGGAAGAGGACGATTCACATCTCGGTGATTTCATCGAGGATCAGGATGCAACGGCACCACAAGATGCTGCTGCATACGAACTCTTGAAAGAACAGCTTGAAGATGTCCTTGATACTCTGACGGATCGTGAAGAGAACGTCCTTCGTCTTCGATTCGGACTCGATGACGGTCGGACACGGACGCTTGAAGAAGTCGGTAAAGTATTCGGCGTCACGCGGGAGCGGATTCGTCAAATCGAAGCAAAAGCGCTTCGGAAACTCCGTCATCCGAGTCGTTCAAAACGTTTGAAAGATTTCCTCGATTAATTCAAAGTGTGAAGAATATATGAAATTTTAGTGGGAAGGAAGAAAAAAGTTTCGTTTTTTTCTTCCTTCCCTGTTTTTTTTACAGTAGAATAGTAACGGGGAATACCATTCAGTCACCAACTTGGTTGGGTATAGAATATGGGGGGAATCCAAATGCGTAATCCATTAGTACCGTTCGCGGCGATCGCAGTTATCGCCATCATCGCTATGATTTCATTGTCTTACTTTGGGGTCGATCAGGTGAAGGAAGCTCGCAAAGGGCCGTCAACTACAGAAATGAAGCCAGAAGACTTGTTCGCATCAAAAGGGTGCACAGGATGTCACGGTGGAAACTTAGAAGGCGGCGTTGGTCCGAATTTAACAAAAATCGGTGCGAAGCTGAAAGAAGAAGAAATCAAAGATATCGCAATGAACGGTAAAGGGCAAATGCCTGGCGGTCTTGCGAACGACGAAGAAGCAGAAGTCTTAGCCAAATGGTTAGCTGCTAAGAAATAACGACAGAAGCATCTATCTCTTTATGAGATGGATGTTTTTTTGTTGGGAGCAATAGTTTCTTTTTGAGCGTAAATCCGCTATTTTTAAGAGAGAGTTTTTTGGAAGAACAGGAAGGATGAAAAAAATCATGCAAAAGAACGTCGTATTGGATCAACGACTCCAAAAAGTCGTTTCATACATTCCCCAGGGAGCCATTCTCGCGGATATCGGATCGGACCATGCCTTTGTTCCGTGTTTTTGTATCCAACAAAAAAAAATTGAGCGTGCGATTGCTGGTGAAGTCAATGAAGGACCGATGGAGGCTGCAAAAGGACAAGTGGCGCTCGTCGGACTGGAATCTTTGATTGATGTCCGCCTTGGAAGCGGCTTATCCGTCTTACAGCCGGGAGAAGCGACGGCAATCACGATTGCTGGTATGGGGGGAACCTTGATCGCTTCGATTCTTGAAGAAGGCAAGGATCGTCTATCGGGAGCAGAGCGGTTGATCTTACAACCGAATGTCGATGCAGGAGATATCAGGAACTGGTTACTTACACATTCGTACGCTTTATTATCAGAAGCTATCGTTGAAGAAAACGGAAAGATTTATGAAATTCTTGTCGCAGAGTGCGGAGAAGAGACGCTTTATTCAGAAGAGGAATCGACACGTCAATGGGAACTGTTCTTTGGTCCCCAGTTGATGCGAGAGCGAGCACCAGAGTTCGTCAAGAAATGGCAGACAGAGAAACGAAAACGAGAATACATTTTGCAACAGATGAAACAAGGTCAAACGACAGAAGGATTATCTGAAAAAATCGAGGCGATGGAACAGTTGATTCGAAAAATGGAAGAGGTGACGAACTGATGGCGAATGGTCAATACATCATTGAACAATTTGAAGCCTTCTCTCCGAAAAAATTTGCACTAGAAGGTGACCCGATTGGTTTGCAGATTGGGACGTTGAATAAAGAAGTCAAACGTGTCCTCGTTACCCTGGATGTTCTAGAATCGGTCGTCGATGAAGCGATTGAGAAGCAAGTGGATTTAATCATCGCGCATCACCCGCCGATTTTCAGTAAATTGGCGAATGTAACGGATCGCTCAGCGACGGGACGAATCGTGATGAAATGCATGCAGCACGACATTGCTGTTTATGCCGCACATACGAATTTGGACGTCACACCCGGCGGCGTCAATGACTGGATGGCGGAAGCGCTTGGTTTAGAGACGTGCGAGGTCCTAGCGCCGACGTTTGAAAATACGCGATATAAGTTAAGTGTTTTCGTACCGGATGAAGCTGTGGAATCCGTCTCTAGAGCACTTGCGGAGGCGGGAGCAGGTCAAGAAGGGGACTATCGTGATTGTCAGTTTCATGTCAGTGGAACGGGACAATTCCGTCCTTCAATGGAAGCCACGCCTTACATTGGCGAAGCAGGGGAATTAGAACGTGTCTCCGAGGTCCGGATTGAGACGATCGTGACGGAATTGAATCAGAAACAGGTCATCCGAGCGATGAAACAGGCGCATCCATATGAAGAGGTCGCTTATGATCTGATCCGGCAGGAACGACCAGCTGCCCCGCTTGGGCTAGGTCGGATCGGTCAGTTGTCCGAATCAATGACGTTGCGGTCATTCGCGGAGCATGTAAGGCAAGTTTTCGGAGTTCAAAATCTTCGTTTTGTCGGAGATGAGGAGCGCCTCATCCGAAAAGTCGCAGTGCTTGGCGGAGATGGTAATAAATATGTATCAGCCGCAGCCTTTGCGGGAGCCGATGTACTTGTGACGGGAGATTTGTATTTTCATGTGGCGCATGACGCGCTGGCACTCGGGGTAGCTGTCGTCGATCCGGGACACCACGTGGAATCGGTCATGAAAGAAGGGGTCGTTCGCGAACTGACCCGACGTTTTAAAGAGAAGAAAATCGATGCGGAGTTAATCGTTTCATCCGCCAATACGAATCCGTTCCAGTTCTTGTGACGATTGGAGGAAGGGGAACCTGTTAATAGAACGATGAAGAAAAGCCCGAGTCGCGTGCGACTCGGGCTTTTCTTATGGGTAGACAGATTAAAGTACTTTTACTTTCGGCAAGATGCGCCGTAACTCAAGGAACGGTGTCTTATCGTGCGTACTAATGTCTGCAGGATCATATTGTTGCAGGAAGTCGATGACTTTTTTCGTAATTGGTGTCGGTGTCGAAGCACCGGATGTCACACCGACTTGCGTCACATCTTTGAGCCAAGCGAGATCAAGTTCTGTCAGGTCGCCGATGCGATGTGCAGGTGTACCTGCGATATCGAACGAGACTTGTGCTAAGCGGTTTGAGTTGTTCGAACGTGGATCCCCGACGACGATGACGAGATCACAATCGCCTGCTTGTTCGGCTACCGCTTCTTGACGGACTTGCGTAGCGTTACAGATTTCATTGTGTACTTCCACGTGTGGATATTTACGACGGACGTGTTCCATTAAGGCTTGAACATCCCATTGACTCATCGTCGTCTGATTCGTGACGATGATTTTTTTATGAGCGAGTTGCTCCGGAAGTTCCTCGATGTCTTCAATCTTTTCGATAAGATGAACGTGTTCCGGTGCTACCCCAACTGCACCTTCCGGCTCCGGGTGACCGTGCTTCCCGACGTAGATGACTTCATAATCATCAGCGACGACTTGACGAATCAAATCGTGCGTCCGCGTGACGTCAGGACATGTCGCATCGACGACGTGCAGATTTTTTTCAGCGGCACGTGCATAGACAGCAGGTGAAATCCCATGGGCTGTGAAGATGACTGTTCCTTCTTGAATCGTCTCTAACGCTTCGAGACGATCAGGACCGTCGACAGTGATGACACCCATGTTTTCGAATTCCCGTGTCACGTGAGCGTTATGGACGATCATTCCCAAAATGTGAATCGGACGTGGTAAGTCTTTATTCAGCGCCGCTTGTTGTGCAAGCTTCATCGCATCGACGACACCGTAACAATAGCCACGAGGGCTGATTTTTTTTACTAGCATAGTTATGGATTCTCCCTTTGTGAAAAAGAATGATTAGTTAGAGTGTACCATTGATTCGTTATGAATGAAAATAGAGGAGTCTGTTTCAGGAACAGAACATGCTATACTAATGAAGTTGTCAATTATTCAAAAGGGAGGCGAACGGATGGAGTCTAAGAAAATGATGCGGTCTTATTTCTTTCAAATTACCGCTGTTTTATTCATCCTGATTTGTCTTGTCATTTCAGCGCTTGCCTTCACTGCGGACCGCGTGACGATCTCAAGGGTCGAACAGCAAACGGAGAAACAGAGCGAAAAAAGTGTCGAGGTCTCAGGAAACGCGATTCGCGACAACATCGGGAATTTGCATGAAGAGATCATGAGCTTGCAGTTGAATGTCAAAAACCCTGAAAAACTGGAACAGAAAATCGAAGAATCTAATTTACTCGATATCGATACCGGCTTTAAGAGCTTTTTCTATTTTGATCGACAGACGAAACAATTCACTTGGTTCTCAAGTGATGACCGTCAAGTGAAGAATAGTGTCATCCTGAAGGATGATGACTTCCTTCAGACTCTGACAAGTACTGATTTCCATATGAGTCAACTGTACACGATGGGGTCGGATGCCGTGACGTATATGTTCGTTCCTGTACGTGATGGGAATGAACGGGTCGGAGTCTTCGGGGGTGGATTGAGTGTCATGAACTCGATCGTCTTCCGGAACTCACTCGAGTCGTTCGATGATCAGACGATTGCGTATCTATTCAATAGTAAGAAACAGTTGCTTTCCACATCGAGTAACCTCGTAACAGATGCAGAACGCGTCCTATCCCAAAGTGTGATCGATCGCGCTTTTCAATCGATCGAGCCTTCTGAAATTTTCAGCACGAATCAGGATATGTATTATTTTGCGAAGGATTTGAAAGTGACGGACTGGAAAATTCTCGTCCGAACACCGCGAAATGTCTTTTATGAACCGGTCTACACGACACGTCAACAGTATTTGATCATTGCAGCGCTGACGCTCGTCCTCAGTTTGATCGTCGGGTATTTAATGTCGAGACAGTTGACGGCACCTTTGCTAGAACTCGTGCACAAGATTGAAAAAAGTACTTCCCCCGAACCGATTGTCCTCGAACGAGCGGGATCGAACGAGGTCAAGACGCTCGTTGCTGCTTATAATGAGTATGCACAACGGATGGAAAACGCACGGCTGGAACAGTTAAGTCAACAACAAACGATGTTGCATCAGGAGAAATTAGCCTCGCTCGGTCAACTAGCTGCCGGAATCGCCCATGAAATTCGTAATCCGTTGACGCCGGTCAAGATGACGTTGCAGTTATTGGCAGCAGAAAAAGACCGAGAGACAGAAATGCTCGTTCTCGCCCTATCGGAACTGGACCGTGCGAACGGAATGATTCAAACGATGCTGGATTTGTCAAAAGGTGAGAATAATGCGCTTCAAAAAACGACGATTGATATGAATGATTTAATGAAGAAGTTGACATACATCCTAGAAGCGGAGGCGCATCAGTATGAAGCGGATTGTAAAATCTATACGCCGTCATTCATGCCAAAGATTTATGCCTCAGAGGAAGGGATTTTACAGATTTTAGCAAACTGTGTTCGAAATGCGCTACAAGCCGTAGCCTTCAAAGGACCTGATGGCATATGTCATCTGCATGTCCACGTCTATCCGGAAGAGGTCGTCTTCATCGTTCAGGATAACGGAATCGGAATGGACGGGGATCAAATCGATCATGTCGGTCAAGCGTTCAAGACATCGAAAGTCGATGGGAATGGTCTTGGGCTCTTCATGTCCAAACAAATCGTCCGCGACCACAAGGGGAAAATGATTTTTGATAGTAAGCCGGGTGTGGGAACAACGATTCAAGTCCATTTACCTCGAAAGGAGCAAGCGGAATGAAATTCAATAAGGCCTGGTTATTTGTCCTGATTGTCTGGATTTCATCCGTCCTGTTCATCTCCAATCTGTTCGTCAATCCGGATCCGAGTCCACGTCGCCATGTAATCGGTTTTACGATTGTCAACGATAAGCACGAGTTTGCGCAACGCCTTGTCCGTGCATTCAAGGAACAAGCAAAAGCGAATCGTTACGAGGCGGTTGTTGCGACGTCGCATAATTCGCGGATTAACGAGCGG
Source organism: Exiguobacterium sp. TDN 0502 (assembly GCF_050846835.1). Classification (NCBI taxonomy): domain Bacteria; kingdom Bacillati; phylum Bacillota; class Bacilli; order Caryophanales; genus Exiguobacterium; species Exiguobacterium sp. TDN 0502. The sequence continues at coordinate 24,013 of NZ_JBOZGJ010000020.1, forward strand.
GAACAGATTCGGGAATTCATTCAAATGAAGGTCGATGCGATTTTTGTGACGACACTGGACGATGTGTATATTGCCAGTACATTAGAAGAAGCGGCGCGTGCCGGGATTCCGGTGTTCGCCATCGATCGATTGATCCGTTCCGATGCCGTCGTCAGTTCAATCACATCAAACAATCAGTTGATCGGAGAACAGCTCGCTTCATTCATCAAACATGAACGGATTAAACTGACGGGGCAGGCCACTGCCGATATCGTTGAAGTGACAGGTACGGCGAACGTGAATACGACGAATGAACGGCACCGGGGATTTCTGACCGGAATCGAACGGGAAACGAACTTACGGATCGTCGAGTCCGTCAATGGAGACTATGATCCCGTCACTTCGGAAAAAGTCATGACCCAAGTCATCAAGTCGGGCATTTCGTTTGACGCCGTCTATTGTCACAATGACGATATCGCACTCGGTGTCCTTGAAGCATTGAAAAAAGCAGGTATTAAAGGAAAAATAGTTGTCGGCATCGACGGGAATCGTGCTATATTAGAAGCTGTTGACATGAAATCGATGGATGCGACGGTCGTCCAGAGTGCTGATGAGATGATGAAAGTCGCCTTCAGTGCATTGAAGCTTCATACGAAAAACAAAAAGATTCCAACTCGTTTTTATACGTACTCCTATCTGTATGACGGTAGTAGACCCATAACCATGTTGAACTAATCGAGAGGCGGATGCCTCAGCAAATAAGGAAAGGACGGTGTCAATTCATGAATGGATTCAGCCATTATCAATTACACCCGTTCGTCATCGAAGCACTCGATGACGCCCGCATCACAAAACCGACCGATATTCAGTCACGAATCATCCCGGCTGCAGTAAAGGGACGCGATATCATCGGTCAATCACAGACCGGAACAGGGAAAACGTTATCGTTCCTTCTTCCAATCGTTCAGAACGTTGATCCAAAACTGCAAGAGTTACAAGCGATCATCGTTGCGCCGACACGCGAGCTCGCTTGGCAAATTCACGAGGAATTGAAATCCTTGCTCGTCAAAGAACCAGACTTCATCAAGACGAGCCTTATTACGGGCGGGATGGACCGCGAACGCCAAATCGGTCGTGTGAAAGTCTCACCACAAATCGTCATCGGAACACCGGGACGTATTCTAGATTTATTCAAGGAACAAGCATTGAAGCCGCATTTCGTGAAGCACTATGTCATCGATGAAGCGGATCAAATGCTCGACATGGGCTTCTTGCCGGAAGTTGACCGGATTGCTCAAGCTCTTCCTGAACAGCTTCAGATGATGGTCTTCTCAGCAACGATTCCTGAGAAATTACAACCGTTCCTGAAAAAATATATGAACAATCCGCGTTACGCGCACGTGGATCCAAAGCAACAGACAGCGAAGAAAATCGTTCATCATACGATTCCGGTCAAGCACCGTGAGCGTTCACAATTGACGTTGAAGGTCGCGAAAGCACTGAATCCGTATATCTGTCTCATCTTTACGAACACAAAAGCGGAAGCGATCGAAGTCGAAGCGTTGTTCTTAGAAGCAGGACTCAATGTCGGTTCTCTTCACGGAGATCTTCCGGCACGTCGTCGTAAACAAGCCATCAAAGAAATCAACGATGCGAAGTATCAATATGTCATCGTGACGGATCTTGCTGCACGCGGAATTGATATTTCAGGCGTCTCACACGTCATCAATCACGGCATTCCGAAAGATTTGGACTTCTACGTTCACCGTGTCGGTCGGACAGGTCGTGTCGATCAAGACGGATTGGCATATACGTTGTTTGAAGATCACGAGAACGGCATGATCAACCGCTTAGAGGACCGTGGCATTCAATTTACGAACGTTGATGTCAAAGGCAGTCAAATCGTCGAAGTCAAAGAACGTCGTCGTGCGAAACCGCATATGAAGACTGCTGTCTCGAAGACAGCCCATAGTCGTTTATCTGGTGAAGCGGCAAAAGCGAAAAAACGCGTTAAACCAGGTTATAAGAAGAAACACCAATATAAATTAAAAGAAACAGCAAAACGTGAACGCATCAAAGAACAACGTGGTGTCGGTCGCGCACAACGTAAAGAAAACGCACGCAAATCAAAATAACATCGTCGATGACACCCGTGAAATGAAAAAACATTTTTCGGGTGTCTTGTCGTTTTCAAGATTTGGTACACTGATAAAAGAGAAAGGTGGAGTAAAACATGAAAATAGGTTCACACGTCTCCGTTTCGGGGAAAAAAATGTTGTTAGGTGCAAGCGAGGAAGCAGCGTCTTATGGTGCAACGACGATGATGGTCTATACAGGAGCACCTCAAAATACACGCCGTAAGCCGATGGAAGAGTTACGGATTCCAGAAGCTTTGCAACATATGAGTGCTAATGGAATAGAGGAAATCGTCGTACACGCGCCGTATATCATTAATTTAGGAAATACGACGAAACCAGAAACGTTCGAGCTAGCGGTCTCCTTTTTAGCAGCTGAGATTGAACGAGCAGAGGCGTTAGAGAAAGCGCAGCATATCGTATTACACCCAGGTGCGCACGTAGGTGCTGGAGAAGAGGTCGGAATCAAACGCATCATTGAAGGTCTCAATGAAGTGCTGACTGGCGAAGAGAAGGTCAAGATTGCACTTGAGACGATGGCTGGAAAGGGTTCTGAGATCGGAAAGACCTTCGAGGAGCTCGCTCAAATCATCGAAGGCGTCACGCATCATGATCGTCTATCCGTCTGTCTCGATACCTGTCACGTGCATGACGCGGGGTATGATATCGTTCATGACTTAGATAGTGTCCTTGAACAATTCGACCGGATCGTCGGACTGGATCGACTTGGTGTCATTCACGTAAACGATTCGAAGAACGTCCGCGGCGCTCGGAAGGACCGTCATGAAAACATCGGCTTTGGTGAGATTGGATTTGATACATTGCACCGTGTCGTACATCATCCTGCACTTGCTCATTTGCCAAAAATTTTAGAGACACCGTATATTGGTCTCGATCCAAAGAAAAAAGTTGCACCCTATAAAGAAGAAATTGAAATGTTACGTTCAGGTGCATTTGATGCCGATTGGCGTTTACCGATTCTAGGTGCACCGGTCGAATAAACTCATAAAGGGGTGTCTGTGATGTGTCATGTACTCGTCGTCGATGAAGCGAGCTTTTCGATTCGAAAAGCCGTCGTTCATTATTATGAAACGAAGGAACCGTTTTATCTGCCTGGCGATTTAACAGAAGGAGAAGAAGTATTTTTGGCAACGAAAGAGGGCATCTTTGCCTTCGCTGAAGCACTCTTCACAGAGTATACGACACGTCCGGAGGATCCGTTTTGGCGCATTGAGTCGGATGGATCGGAAGCATCATATGTGTGTCTAGATTTGATTAGTGTAGATTTACGTCATCCGTTACTCGGTCGTCCGCTTGAGCAACTGGGTATGCCATCGGGATCGATAGACGGAAAAACGCGAATGAAATTACTTGAATCTTGGCAGTTTGGTTACTTCGAAGCGGATGTTCAAACACTTGATCAGGCAAAACAACGACGAACAGAACGGTTCAACGAACGGAATCATCTTGAGCCGGTAGCGCGTCAATGTGCCTTCTGCAACGAAGCGCGACAGTCCCTGCTTGAGTGGCATGTGACACCTGATGGGTACCAGACAGTTTGTCCGACGTGTCACCGGTGGTTACATCAACAGATGCATCAGGCGGTTGATACAGCGGCTGCAACTGAAGAACATGATTAAATGGACATACCTGCTTTCTGCCGGTTCATCGGAGGAAGCAGTTTTTTGGTTACAACACATTTTGATGATGTATTTACTGAATTCCTATGTAACTGAAGAAGTGATGGTGGTATAATCAGGAATGATAATTGTTATCAATGAATGGACAGATAAAATGGGGGAGCAGGAATGATGGATTTAGCGACGGTTCCAATGAACCAGCCAGTCGTAATGACGAACATGAATCGGATTGAAGATCGATTACGCCGCCGTTTGCTGGCGCTTGGTTTTTATGAAGGCTGTCCGGTCATCGTTCGGCGAAAAGCAATATTTCAAGGTCCTATGACAATCGAACAACAGGATCATCATCAAATGGTCGCCATCCGCCGGAGTGATGCGAAACGAATTGAGGTGTATGTGCCATGACACAACGAATAGCATTACTCGGAAATCCGAATACCGGAAAAACATCGTTGTTCAATCGATTGACGAATTCCTATGCACATGTGGGGAACTGGTCGGGTGTCACTGTCGATAAAAAGGTTGGACAACTTCGCGGTAATCGCGGACAACTGATTGATTTACCCGGTGTCTACGACCTGGATCCTTTATCCGCAGATGAAGCCGTCGTCGCACGCTTTTTGATGGAAGATGCGTTCGATTCGATGATCAATATCATCGATGCGTCACAGCTGGAGCGAAATTTGCAATTGACGGCACAGTTATTAGAAATCGGAAAACCGCTCCAAATCGGTTTGAACATGATGGATGTTGCGGATCATCGCGGTATGATCGTGGATCCCGTGCGACTGGCAAAGGTTTTGCAAGTTGATGTCTTTCCGATCGTAGCCCGGACAGGGGACGGATGTGAGGTATTGTTGTCATCCTTACAACAGGAATCACAATCTGCTTTACGGATCGACTATGGTCCGGAAACCGAACAGGCGATTGAGGATATCCTCGGAATCGTCGAGCTACCAGAAATGGAGCGGTGGATGGCTGTCCAATATCTAGCGGGTAATCGAGTGTTCGTAGAGACATTCGAACAACGTTCACCGGATATTGCGGCAATTCGTAAACAACTGGAGCAACAACTCGGTCGTTTCGTTCATGCGCACATCACGGAGTGTCGTCGGAACTGGGCAGTCGCGACGAGAGCGGCTGTCGTCACGGAGGAACAGAAAGCGAGAACGAACTGGACGGAACGGATTGATGCTGTCGTCACACATCCGATTCTAGGGTTACCGATCTTTTTCGCGATACTTTATCTATTGTTTCATGTGACGTTTAACTGGATCGGGTCGCCGATGTCGGATTTACTGGACGGATTCATTGCTGGACCGCTCTCGACAGGTTTAGTGAGTCTATTGGGGTTTCTTGGAGCATCACAATTCATCCAGGATCTACTCGTTGAAGGTGTCGTGGCCGGGGTAGGTGGGGTACTTGTATTCGTTCCGCAAATCTTCGTCCTCTTCTTCTTCATCTCGTTTTTAGAGGACTCGGGTTACATGGCACGGGTTGCAATCGTCATGGATCGTTTCATGCAAATGGTCGGCTTGAACGGAAAAAGCTTCATTCCGATGATCATTGGCTTCGGCTGTAATGTACCAGGCATCATGGCTGCCCGCTCAGTCGAAGAAGAGCGCGAACGGTTAGTGACGATCTTCATCTCACCGTTCATGTCGTGTTCTGCCCGTCTGCCGATTTACGCAGTATTTGCGGGAAGTTTCTTTGCGGCGAACCAGGCACTTGTCGTCTTATCGCTTTATATCCTCGGAATCGTTTTAGCGCTCATCGCAGCAAAAGTCTTCTCAAAAGTGTTAGCGGCAGAGGATGCAACAAGTCTATTCTTGGTCGAACAACCGCCGTACCGGATTCCGCAAGGCTTAACTTTATGGCGAAGCACCTGGCAAAAAGGGAAAGGATTCGTTCGAAAGGCTGGAACGTTCATCTTTGGAGGATCGGTCATTATTTGGTTGCTTGCCTATACAGGACCTGGCGGCATCGATGTCAATATGAATGATAGTTTTCTAGCGCTGATCGGCGGCGTGATTGCAACGGTCCTCGTCCCGCTCGGATTCGGAACGTGGCAGGCGGGTGCGGCACTCATTACGGGTTTTCTTGCGAAAGAGGTCGTTGTCTCGACGATGGCCATCATCTACGCCGTCAATGAGTCGGAACTCGGTCGTCATATCGCCCAACAGTTTACACCGCTCAGTGCATACAGTTTCATGGTATTCGTCCTGTTGTATGTACCGTGTCTAGCGACCGTCGCAGTCATCCGGCGAGAAGTCGGGAGTGCGAAATGGACATGGATTGCTAGTTTATATGGCTTATTCGTCGCTTACGGGGTGGCGTTCATCATTTATCAAACAGGACAATGGTTAGGATTCGCATAAGGGGGAGAACAGATGCATTTCATCGATATACTCATCGGACTGATCGTCTTTGGTTATGCTGGTTTTTCACTTGTTCGCTTTACGAAAAAAGCGAAAAAAGGGAAATGTGCGACATGTGAAGTGGAACCCACTTGTCAGACGGCATGCGACGAGGTCAACTGGGATCGTGTGATCGCCGAAGCCTTAAAAAAATAAAAAAACGTTCGTTCTGAACTGCTCCCTGTCAAGTAGACAGGACAAATAATAAAAATTCTTTAAACGGCTTGAGCTCTGTATTCTAACGG
>NZ_JBOZGJ010000021.1:0-26971 GCF_050846835.1 Exiguobacterium sp. TDN 0502
AAAAGAAGGAATTGCACATCCCTGAGTGATGGCAATTCCTTCTTCTCGTTAAATTCAACTAGTTATGTCCCAGCCTCAAGATTGCATCTGTTTCGATTCAATGATCGTAATACCAGGCGGTGCATGTAATGTTTCACGGATCATCGCCGTCGCGACCTGTCCTGCTTCAATCGGGGCGATCGCGCTTCGTTTCAGTAAGGGTCGCAAGACTGTCGAGATTTTTGCGGCAGCTTGTTCCCCCAATCGAAACTCGTCACGATCTCCTAGTAATAATGAAGGGCGGAAAATCAACAAAGCATCATATCCGAGTACACGCAACCCGTTCTCCGTGTCCCCTTTTACTCGGTTATAGAACGTTTTAGCATTCGGATGAGCACCAAGTGCGGATACCAAGGCGAATCGTGTCGCTCCCAGATCCAGCAGTTCACGACCGAGTTCAACTGGATAGGAATAATCTACTACACGAAATGCTTCTTGTGATCCTGCCTGTTTAATCGTCGTGCCCAGGGCACAATAAACGTGATCAACGACGGGCAGTTCGATTTCTGTCACACGATCAAAATCAATGACCCATTCTTCGAGTTTCGGATGAAAACGGTGCATCGGACGGCGGACGAGAACATGTACTTCGCTATAGGCGTCTTCTGCTAATAAGCGATCGACGAGTTCTTGTCCGACGAGTCCAGATGCTCCTAAAATAGCAGCTTTCATGTGTATCCCCCTCTTTCTTGCTGTTGACCGATGGGTACGAAGTACGAACGATTTCCGGTAATCCGTTCACCGGCGCGTACCCCAATCGCACTCGGTCTTCCCCCTAAGACGAAGACGCCATACATATAGGCGACTTCTCCTTCTTCTTTTAGATGATACACCGGCAACTCCCGGTATGCCTGATAGACAGCTGGCTGATCCTGAAACGTGTGCTGCTCGTTCCGTAGCCAGACGTCTCCTTCTCCGTTATGGATCGTCACGGTATCTCCTTCACGTCCAAAAATCGGCTTTTTCACGTACGGTTGTCGACTGATCCTAAAAGGTTCTGCCGATAAGTAGGTCGGTAAAAAATATCGTGCAATCGTCGCGTGATCGGTAGACGTTAAATATGGATGCTCGGACTCATGCAACATCCAAATCAATGCAAGGATCGATTTTGCCTGCATCAAAAAAGCAGACGGCGGGTTGATGATTTCTAATTTTCCCATCTCTACGAGTTGCAAAAGCAACTGTCCTAAATTCCGACCTGCTTCATCTCGGTCGAGTAAGGCCATCTCAATCGGAAAGGTCTGCCGATATAAAATATCGATTCTTCGACCGGTGTCATCGTACAATCCTTCCTCTGGACGAATCTCAAGATCATGAAGCGGACAATAGGCAGCACCCGTCCAAAACGACTGCAAGTACTCTGCTGTCAAGCGATCCTCGATATGATCGCCGTGCGAGGTAAAGACGACATGTGGCTGCTCCTTCGTCCGATGCATCGCCGCTTCGATTGCTCGGCGTACAGCCGCCTTAAGCCATTTATTTTCCCCGTCATTCACCTTTTTAAAACCTTGCTTCACCGCTACGACATCATTGACTTCGAACACTTCCTTGATGAAGGTCGGCGTATCGGCATTCCATTCCATGAGTGAAATACGGTCAGCCGTCGCAATGAAATCAAACCGTCCGATGACGGTCAACGGTCGCATCGTCTCAAGTCGTAAAAAGGCAAGGCTCTCCAAAGGAAAACCTAACTCTTGCAAAGCTTGATCATCCATCTCGCGTAGAATCGGAAGCACTTTTTCAAATATCCGGTACACTTCCCCCGCAGCAGCATGCAGCTGATGGATCCGTTCTTCGGAGACTGGCATGATTTCCGTTACAGCGTATGGCTCCCCGTCTAGCACATCCCAAAAGCGGTCAATGTCCCCATAAAAAGCCTGCCGCTCGTTCATCCGCCGAAAAATCCGGAAGAAGAGCCCGTTCCGAATCCTTTCGTCTTCGTATTATAGCTTTTCACCTTATTTGATTTCGGGGTATACCCTTTTGATCGCATTGCACTATGCATCAAGGCACGCGAGGCGTAGTAACTGCCTCCCCAGTAGAAGAATCCCGAATGCCGCGACGAGTCATCGTCACAGTACCAGACGCCTTCTTCATTGTCATATTCATAATCATCACAGTCCGGGTCATCCGGTCGTTCCGCTCGTGCATCATCTGAACCGCACCCGCTCAATGTCGTTCCGAGTAACAGTGTCGCAGCCAATGTCGCTTGTTTCATCCAACTCACCGTCTCAGTCCCCTTTCTTTTTGCTCTCGTTATGGATAGTATACGCTTTTTCGAAGAGAAAAGTTTCTTTGTTCTGCCGGAACTTTTTTTCCTTGAGCGTGGTAATAGTACCTATAGAACAAAAAGGAGGATTTACGCATGTCACTTGCCTATTATGTTGAAGAAAATGGTGAATTCCAACCGATTTATCAATATGATCATTATGCGATCGAACCGGAAGAAATCATCGCGCATCAACTCTGTGAATTTCATATCATCGAAGGACACCAATACGAACTCCGTTCCAATGAGATGGCAGGTGAATATGATCAGTTGATCGTTGACCACATCAAAGCATCACCGCTTGCGACGGAAGAACGGGTTTATCCACCTCATCAAATCCACATTGAGTTCAGACAGTATCTGTCAGACAGCGCGCAACCGCTCTTAAAAACAGCAACGGTTCCGAACCATGTCCAGGCGATGCGTTTTTTAATCAAGGATAAAATCGAAGTCGAGGGGCACGGCATTTTCGAACGCGACAGCTGCGAAATCGATATTGACCGGAATTGTTACGTCGTCTATCTTGCCGATACGCTTTGAGACGTAAAATCAAGTCTCTTCATTTCCAAGAGACGTTTTTTTTGGCATACTAGAAGGTAAGAACGAATCAATCGAGGTGAACGAACATGAGTGAACAACCAAAAAAACTCTCATTGCAAGAAGCAATGATTGAGCGCTTGAAAGCAAAAAAACAGGCGCAAACGAAACGTCCGACTGGCTTACAAGGAACACAAACGAAACAATTGACAAGTCAACAGACGAAAAAAGCAAATAACCAGAAAAAACGGACAGGCGTCTAATCCACAGGAATTCATGAAATAAGGAGTAATTATGAGTATTTTAACGGTATCTAACTTAAGTCACGGATTCGGTGACCGCGCCATTTTCGAAAATGTCTCCTTCCGCCTGTTAAAAGGCGAGCACATCGGTCTCGTCGGTGCGAACGGTGAGGGAAAATCGACGTTCATGAATATCATTACGTCGCAACTAGAGCCGGATGAAGGAAAAGTCGAATGGGCGAAGCATGTACGCGTCGGTTATTTGGATCAGCACGCTGTTCTTGAAAAAGGACTGACGATTCGGGATGCGCTTAAAGGCGCATTCCAGTACATGTTCGACATCGAACAGGAAATCAATGATTTGTACGGAAAAATGGGGGAAGTCGAACCAGAAGAACTCGAAAAGATGCTCGAAGAAGTCGGCGTCTTGCAAGACATTCTGACAAACAATGACTTCTATACGATTGATGCAAAAGTCGAAGAAATCGCCCGCGGTCTTGGGCTTGATGAGATCGGACTCGACCGGGATGTACAGGAGCTCAGCGGCGGGCAGCGGACGAAAATCCTGCTGGCCAAACTCCTCCTTGAAAAACCAGATATTCTGCTACTCGATGAGCCGACCAACTATCTCGATGTCCAGCACATCGAATGGCTGAAACGGTACTTGAATGAGTATGAGAATGCGTTCATCTTGATTTCGCACGATATTCCATTCCTCAACAGTGTCATCAACTTGATCTATCATATGGAAAATCAAGAATTGAATCGTTATGTCGGCGACTACGATAACTTCGTCACGATCCACGAAGCAAAGAAAAAGCAACTCGAGTCTGCATTCAAGCGTCAACAGCAGGAAATCTCCGAGTTGAAGGACTTCGTCGCCCGGAACAAGGCGCGTGTCTCGACACGGAACATGGCGATGTCGCGTCAGAAGAAGCTCGATAAGATGGATGTCATCGAACTTGCGCAAGAGCGTCCAAAACCAGAGTTCCACTTCCTCCAGGCACGGACACCAAGTAAGTTGATGTTCGAAGCAAAAGGTCTCGTCATCGGATACGATGAGCCACTCTCGCGTCCGCTTGATCTGACGATCGAACGTGGGCAGAAGATTGCGTTGCACGGTGCGAACGGAATCGGGAAATCGACGTTGCTGAAGAGTTTGCTTGGTGAAATTCCCGCTGTCTCGGGTGTCGTTGAGCGGGGAGAAAACCTGCACATCGGGTACTTCGAACAAGAAGTCAAAGAGAAGAATTCGAATACGTGCATCGAAGAGATTTGGAATACGTTCCCGTCTCTGACACAGCAACAAGTTCGCGCTATGCTCGCGAAGTGTGGTCTGATGACAAAACACATCGAATCGAAAATCGAAGTGCTCAGCGGTGGGGAAAAAGCGAAAGTCCGTCTTTGTAAATTGATGAATACGGAATCGAACATTCTCGTACTCGATGAGCCGACGAACCACTTGGACGTCGAAGCAAAAGAAGAATTAAAACGTGCGTTACAGGAATACAAGGGAACCGTCCTATTGATCTCCCACGAACCAGAATTCTATGAAGCAGTTGCAACAGACTTATGGAACTGTGAATCGTGGACGACAAAAGTATTCTAAGTCACGCTAAAAAGATGGGATGCCCAGAAGGGTATCCCATCTTTTTAGTTCATACACTTAATCATTGCATGATTGTACGTCTTCCCGCACACTAGGACTTAGAAAATGGTTATGAAGGAGCGTGTTTTTTTGGAAACGATCACGAAAAAAGCAACACTGTCCTATCTACATGTTCCAAGCGGTGGTTCGGAACAGTTGATTGCCCGCCTTTATTCACCGGAACATACAGCGGATGCTCCACTAATCGTCCTCTTCCACGGATTTCCCGGGAAACAGTTGAACATGGACTGGGCCGTACAACTGCAAAGCATGGGATATCATGTGCTCGTCACCTCGTATCGGGGAACGATTGGTAGTCCTGGAACATTCCGATTCCGGCATGTTTTGGAAGATGCGACGGCGACATTACGTTACGTCTGCTCTGAATCGTTCACTACCGCACATGGCATCCAGGCAGATCAGATTACTGTCGTCGGTCATAGCATGGGGGGCTTCGCCGGTCTGCATGCCTTTGCCGAGACACCAGAAGCTGCACATTATGTCGGCATTTCTCCGTTTAATTTTGGGCTCGTCGGTCAACTCGTCCTTGAACATCCGGAATACGAAGCGGCTCTTCACGGAGTCCTCGAGCGAGGCGCTGCTTTCCTTAATGGCGCTGTTGCTGACGTGTTACTCGATGAGTTAAAACAGCATCATACGACGTGGAACTTACTGACGCTAAAAGAACGTTTAGCTGATCGCTCGATGTTACTCATGACATCAGAGCGCGACGAAACATCGATCAAAGCACTTCACCATGACTTGTTGCAATCCGACAGTCCATTTGACGAAGCGATCGTCGACAGTGATCACAATTATATCGACAACCGGGACACCGCCTTTAACGAATGGACGGCTTGGCTCGCGCGACAATGAAAAAGAACGCTCAGCGTGCAACTGAGCGTTCTTTTGCTGATGTCCGCCGCGCAGGACGGATCCGCATCCGGTACAGGACGAGGGTAAACATCGTTAGCGTCGAGACAGCGTACCAAATCGTCGCAAACAGGCTTCCCGTATCCGTACCGATGAAAAGACCATGTGCCGTCATCAACAACCAGGCAGGTAAGACAAGCCAGTGTGTCAATTTCCATAACGTCTTGCCTAACGTCTCTTTTAAGAAATCCGAAGTCACGAGAACAAACCCGAATAAGTAGAGACTAATCGTCCCAAACGCATTCCAAAGCGGTTCATAAGACGCTTGTCCTGGAATCAACACCTCAAAAATCGTCAGTGGAGCGTACGTATCGACGACAATGAGTGTCGCGTGGAGCACGATGGCGAGTAATCCGGCCCAACCGCTGTATAAATGGACATGATGTAATCGGGCTTTTTGTTTTTTGAGTGCCGGATAGGAACCGAGCAATCCTGCAAGAACCGAAACCGTCATGAAGAAGTGCCCGCTCAATCCACTCAACCGAATCATCGTCCATGTCGAGAATAACCATTTCACCCAGTCCATATGCCGCTTTCTCCTTTCCGTTCACTCCGCCATTCTCCTGTAGTCGTCAACAGCAGTAGTTGTCCTTTCGGAAACCAGCGGAATAGTTTATCCTGTCGCTCTGCTTCCGTCATCTGAAAGGCAAGTTTCGTCATGACTTCGGCTTCATAAAGTTGTGGAGCAGATGCCGTCACCTGAAGTAAGGAACTAGTAGCAGGTCGTCCTGTCCGCCCATCGAGTAAGTGATGATTGGTTCGTTCCCCGACCTTCCATGATCGGTAGATACGATTTGATGTCGCGACGGCGCCTTGTCGTAATTGAATGTCTGCGACACGTTGTTCCGTTTCCGGATGTGTAATCGTGATGTTCCATGGTTTTCCTGTCGACCACACAATCACGTCGCCTCCTGCTTCGATCAAACCTCGATCCCAGGTTTTTCGTAGCTGCTGTGCGGCGAGCATGGCAGCAGCGCCCTTACCGATTCCTCCTAAATCGATGAATCCGCCTCCGACACGTGTCACGTCGCATCCTTCAATGATGAACGGAGCGATTTCTGGTGGTGCCGCTTCTTCGTAAGCAACAGCTTGCGTGAAGGGAAATGATTGCCGATACCCGTTCGCTTGTTGCTGTGCGAGTAAAAATGGAGAAAAATAGCGTTCTGTCTGTTCGAAATATCGTGTAGCACGCGCAAGCAACCGTGCTAAAGGTAGCGAGACAGATCGTGTTTCACCAATCTGTAATCGATTCAATCGACTGACTTCACTTTGCTCATCGAAGCGTGACCACTGCCGATCGACATAATTAAAAAATCGAACTAGTTCTTTCCATTCTGCATCATCCATCGGCTGGTCCGTTACGACTCGGACCTGATTATGCATCGCATACAGTTGCCGTTCCATCGTCCTCCCCCTTACCTCGAATGACTGGAGCGACCGTCACTTGATCCTCCCGGTTGACTGAACCCGGATGACTCATCTCCCTGCCAATATCCATCATCGTCGTCCGAATAATAGCCATCTTCTTCGCCGTATTCCCCTTCATCATCGCTATATTGATTTCCTTGAGATGGTAGTGTCGCATCATTCGAATACGTATCTCCGGAAGAGACCGGTGTCGTCGAGGAATCGTTCGAACTGACACTTAATTGACCGATCGCAAGTCCAATGAAGACGGAACTGCTGAGGCCGACAAGCCATTTTGCAAATGGTTTTGGTTTCATCTGTTTCCTCTCCTCTCTTGTTATGTCTACTGTATCGAAAAAAACTGACAACTAACTGACGCCAACTATGGGATAATGAGAAAAAAACAGGAGGGATGTTCATGCGTGTTTTGGTAGCAGAAGACGATCAGCGGCTGGCAAAAATGTTACGACTTCACTTGGAGCGAGCAGGATACCAGGTGGATGTTGCGCAGGATGGGGCAGAGGCACTTCTTCAATGCCAAACATACCGCTACGACTTATTGATTCTCGACTGGATGATGCCGCGAAAAAGTGGCGTTGAAGTAGCGGCTACCTTGCGTCAGGAGCAATTCGAAGGGGGCATTTTGATGCTGACGGCTCGGGATACAGAAATTGATCTCATTCACGGGCTCGACAGCGGAGCTGATGATTACTTAGTCAAACCGTTTCAGTCTAATGAACTCTTAGCTCGCTTACGTGCCCTTAGTCGCCGTCAGCAAAAAGCCTTTGTGTCGACACTTTCGTTTCATGGACTCATCCTTGACGTCCCGTCACAAACCATCTCCTACAACCAGCACCGACTCGATTTGACACGTCGTGAGTTCGAATTCTTATCGCTCTTGCTTCGACGCCCAGAACAAGTCATGGGTCGGGAATTGATCATCGAAATCGTTTGGGGGATTGGAGCCGATGTGACCGATAATGCACTCGATGCGTTGGTACGTCTTGTGCGCAAAAAACTCGATGCTGCAGGGGCACCGAATTTAATTCGGACGGTCCGCGGATTCGGCTATCGATTGGGTGACCCGAATGCTTGAAGCCATCCGTAAACGATTAACGTTGCTATTTAGTATCTCTTTTTTTCTTGTCTTGTTAGTCATCCTGATCGGGGTCTATGTGACGAACGCACAGTTACTCAATCAAATGGAACTGAACCAATTAAAAAGCGTCTCCAATCGAGATCTTTTTGAACGGATTGAACACGGGGAAGATCGTCTCATCCGAAATCCTGTTTATTTTCAATTACTCGATGCTTCCGGACAAGAACGCTACGCGAGTCTACCCGACGACATCTCACGAAAGGCACTTCGCACCATCCGTGACTCCGGGGAGGAGACCGCGGATCTCAAAGTCGATGACCACCATTTCCTCGTCTATCAACGTGATACCGACGAAGGGAAAGTCTTACTCCTGAAGGATGTGTCCGCAACTGCTGACACACTTCAACGCTTGATCGCCGTTCTTGCGAGTATCGCCGTTTTTGCAACGCTTGTGTTGACACTGATTGGATATTGGCTCGCCGGAAGAGCTGTCGTTCCCGTCCAGCAAGCGTTTGATCGTCAGCGCCGGTTCACATCGGATGCTTCACATGAGCTCCGCACACCGTTGACGATCGTCTACAGCGGTGCCGAACTACTCGAATCGGAACCGCTCTCTGCCGAAGGACGAACGATTCTCGAAGATATCAAGGCGGAAACCGCAGGAATGCAACATTTAGTCGCTGATTTACTGTTACTTGCGCGTGAAGGTCAACCTTCTCCTAAGCAAGGGCTCGATCTCAGTAATCTCGTCCAAAAGACGATTGAGCGTTTCCAGCACGCCTATCCGAATCGAGTCATTGAAACATCGATTACACCGAATCTTCAAATGAAGGGAGATGCCTATCAACTGAATCGCCTACTGACAGTGTTTCTTGAAAATGCGCTCGTCTACAGTGATGATACGATCCACGTATCGTTGGATCAGGTAGCTACGGAACGGCAATTGATGATCCGTGACCATGGAATCGGCATCCCTACCGCACAACAGACAAAAATTTTCGAACGCTTCTATCGCGGCGATCATTCGCGTCATGGTACCGGAACCGGGCTCGGATTATCGATTGCACAATCGATTGTCGAGCAGCATGGTGGCAGAATTTCCGTTGATTCGACACCGGGTGAAGGAACCCGCTTTATCATCCATTTCCCTACTCTTTAAACCGATGTCAGTTAACTGTCAGATAAGCTGGGTAAAGTGAACGTATGCTTACCATACTTATCCAAGGAGGTTTTTTAGATGTTAGGAAATGTACCGCTTCACCCGCTTCTTGTCCACGCACCCATTGCCCTTTTATTATTTGCGACGATCTTACTACTCGTCAGTCTGAAATGGACACGATTCAAACTGTTCTCCCTCTTTACGTTGGTCGTGGGTCTGATTTCTGGCGTCATCGCCTATCTTTCAGGAGACGGAGCAGAAGAGTATGCACGAGGCAACTTAAGTGCTGCTACGCATGCTGCCATCGAAAATCATGAGCATTTCGCGTTATTCAGTCTTGTTGCCTTTGGTGTCTCGCTGTTATTTCTTTTGTTGGGTTACCGCTCGAACAAAAAAATGTTCGTGTTACTCAGCTTCGTTGTCGCAATCGTCGGTAGCGCATTGCTTGCTTATACCGGACATCTCGGTGGTCAGATGGTATATGCAAAATGAAACAAGGGTCAGACCGGATCTCTTTTCAGAGAACGGACTGACCCTTGTTTATATCTTTTCATTTACGATGTGCACGTCCCGGACGACGGTTGTTCGAACGACGTGTATTTCCACGTCCCTCCGTCGTTTTCCGAGATCCTTTACTTTGGTCGTGCTGTGCGCGAATCGCCTCTTCCGATAGTTCGACGACGATTGGTGTGACCGAGATGTTCAATTCCCGTTCCATATCTCGGAACGTCCGACCATCTTTTGGTGTCACGATCGAAACGGCAATCCCGTCGTTCCCGGCACGTCCGGTCCGACCGATCCGGTGAACATAACTTTCCGCATCTTCCGGTAAATCGTAGTTGAAGACATGTGTGACGCCCGTTACGTCGAGTCCACGGGAAGCAACATCTGTCGCAATCAGGAACTGTGTTTTTCCTTGATAGAACTTCGCCATCGCCTTTTCCCTTTTCCCTTGCGTCAAGCCGCCATGCAATTCATCCGTCGGATAGCCTTGCATCTGCAGTTCTTCGTTCAATTTACTGACGCGCCGTTGCGTACGGCAGAAAATGATCGCTGCATACGGACGCATCTCGTCGAGCATCGTCCGTAGTGTCGCTTGTTTGCGGCGATCCGTCGTCTCGACGACGAACTGTTCGATCGCTTCTACCGTAATACTTTCCGCTTCCACCTGTACCTCGACTGGGTTACGCAAATACGTTTTCGCCAGCTCCTCTACTTTAGGTGGCATCGTTGCGGATAACATGACGAATTGACGATCAACAGGTGCTGCTTCGATGATATCTTCAATTTCTGGCAAGAAACCGATTTGCAGCATTTGGTCCGCCTCATCTAAGACGAGGGTCCGTAATTCACTTAAGTCGAGTGTACCGCGACCGACATGATCAAGAATCCGTCCCGGTGTCCCGATGATGATTTGTGGCATCCGACCGAGACGTTGAATCTGTTTAAAGACGTCCTGTCCGCCATATACAGCAAGTGCACGGTATTGTTCCGTGTTGCGAATCAGTTTGTGGGTCTCATCGGCAATTTGACGCGCAAGTTCGCGTGTCGGTGCGACGATCAATGCTTGTACCGTTTGTGATTCGACATCAATTTGCTCAAGGATTGGTAAGAGAAACGCTAATGTCTTCCCTGTTCCGGTTTGCGCCTGCCCAATCAAGTCGCGTCCGTCCAGTAATGACGGTATCGCCTGCTCTTGAATCGGTGTCGGCTCCTTGATGCCTTGTTTTTGTAATTTTTTTATCCATAGGTCACCGATGTGTAATGTTTCAAATGTTGACATGATATATCCTCCTAAAAATTATCCACAGAAAAAAGCTGTGGATAACCTGCTTCGCATAGACAAAAACAGTTATCCACAGCCGTACTCTATTCAGTATACACAATTTACGCGTTTGGTGCTTCCTGTTTTAGCTTCCGGTCGAGTACAAACGTGCCAAACGGGATGAACGATGCGATGAACGCAATACCCGCCTTGACGATCGACCAATCGTATTTGAATTTCACAACGGCGAGCCAGACCGCGTACATGACGAATAAGACACCATGTAATGCCCCGACTACAGAAACCGCTTGTGGAATATCCGCCATATATTTCAACGGCATCGCAATCAACAGTAAGACTAAAAATGAGATTCCTTCTAATATCGCAATCATTCGGAATTGCCCAAGCGTCGTTTTTAACATCCCGTCACTCCTTTTTCCTGATTCCTGCTCTTAGTATACGGGATGGACTACCATATGTGACCTGTGTCACAGGATTGTCAGATTTCGAGTGGTCGCAATCGTGCTTCAATGGCGGCCCGCTTCGGTTCGAGAAACGGTGGTAATGCAAGCGTCTCGCCTAACGTTTCGACCGACTCATCCGTCGCGAACCCTGGCGTGTCCGTCGACAGTTCAAATAAGATATGATTCGGCTCTCGGAAATAAAGCGCTTGGAAGTAGTGACGATCGACTTTACCGGAGTTCGGTAAGTGATACGCATTCAAGCGTTCGACCCACTTCTCATACTCATCACTATTCGGTACCCGAAATGCGACATGATGCACACCACCACGACCTAGGCGTTCCCGGTCAAGATCCGGACGCGTCTCGACGTGGACTTCAGCACCGATACCACCTTCTCCCGTCGCATAGACTTCGATCGGAGCAAAGTCACCTGCTAAAGAGGGATACTTGCCAACGTTCCGGAACCCCATGACTTCCGTTAGCACACGGACAGTTAGTGTCGGATCGTTGACCGTCAACGTCACGGCTCCCAGTCCGACGATCGCGTGCTCAGACGGAATCTCTTCTTGCGGCCATGGGACACCACCTGCGACGCCCTCCTCACCATCTTCCGCGACAAGAATCAGACGTGTTCCTTCCTGGTCACGAAAAGCGAGTGTTTGGCGACCTGCCCGCTCGACGATTTCGTCGTGGTCCACCTCTTTTTCTTTAAACCGTTTCTGCCAAAACTGAAGGGAAGCCGTTGTTTTGACACGGAGAGATGTCGAAGAGATGCTCGAAGCTCCCGGTACACCCGTTCCAAGATGCGGAATATCGAAGAAGGTTAGATCGGTTCCCGGATTTCCTTCTGCATCACCATAAAACAAATGATACGATGTCGTATCATCCTGATTGACGGTCTTTTTGATCAGACGCATTCCGAGTACTTGTGTATAAAAGTGATAATTCCGTTCTGCCATGCCTGTTAAGATTGATACGTGGTGAATTCCGAGTAATTCCATCGTCGTCACTCCCTGTAAATGATTTGGTAGTTGAAGTATAACGCAGTAATATCTTGAATTCAAGATATTACTCTAATAAAAAACCGTCCCTCCGAAAAGGGACGATTGAATAGTTGAAATTAAAGTTTTACGACGTTAGCAGCTTGTGCTCCACGTGCGCCTTCAGTGATTTCGAACTCAACTTCTTGACCTTCGTCAAGCGTTTTGAAGCCTTCACCAGTGATTGCTGAGAAATGTACGAATACGTCTTCTCCGCCTTCAACTTCGATGAAACCGAAACCTTTTTCTGCGTTAAACCATTTTACTTTACCTGTGTTCATGGGAACAACCTCCAAAAATAAATTACTTAATACATATGCTATGCATATGAAAGGAATTCATTATTGTCCCGAAATACATGGAGCAACGAAAAGATTGTTCGTGACACGATGTGAATCCGTAATGACAATAACAATATTAAGCTAACGCAAGTATAGAATGGATGCGCTTTAAAAGTCAAGTTGTCAGACCAATGTTTTTCCAATTGATTCCACTTCTTCTACGAAACTGAAACAAAAACAGGTTCAGCCGAAACTGAACCTGTTCTTTTGTTCTTAACGGTGGATCCAGACTGCTCCAGCGGAGTTGTCTTTTGCTTCACCGATGACTTGAATTTTCAATCCGTTGTTCGGAAGCAGCTTCCCTGCATCCGGAATCAACTGGTTGATGTACGATTTCGAATCATCGAACTTCGTCACACCTGGAAGACCTTTATAGTCGTAGAGTCCGCGTGATGGCGAATCGATGAGCCATGCAGGTGCTTTATCATAACTGAATGCAGCATCTGCGATTTGGTAACGTGTGCTTCCTGTCGTGACCGGTTTACCGTTTAGTGTTCCGACGATCGCTTCAGGATGTGAGTCAACGACTCCGAGGAATCCTTCACCCGGGTGAACACCGACCCAGTTATCGTTGAAGCTTGAGTCGCCGTACCAAATGACAAGACCTGTGTTGTACTTGACACCACGTGCATGCTCGAGTGCTTTATCCGAGCCTGCATAGTTGCGCCATTCGAGGTAGTACGCGTTATCTGCGTAAGAGAACCCGTCTGAAGTGACGAATCCGTCAAGCGTGAACTTCGGTGTACCTTCCGCGTCGTCTTCAAAGACGACTTTACCGTCCACTGTCAACTTCGCGTTATCCAGTGCAAATCCGTCTAGTGCAAGTCCACCATCTGTGACGTATTCGAATTTCAACGTGACTTTCTTACCAGCAAATTCGCTTAGGTCATACGATTTATCAACCCATGCGCCTTTCGTTGATTCAGCACGCTGATCGCCGTCTGTATCTTGATCACCGATCGTATCGATGACTTTTGATTGACCGTCAGCTGTCGCTGTGACCGTCAAGTAATCGTAATCGAATTCAACATCATAGTAAGCCTTGAAGTCGAACTTCGCTTCTTTTGCATTCGTCAAATCGAACTCCGGTGATGTCATCGACGTATGCAAATCGTCACCTTTCGTACTGTAGTAATACTTTTTACCGTAAGCCGGTGTGATACCTTTTACCGGTTTTTTCGGTAAGTTGACCTTGATGATACCAGGATTTTTCGATTTCGTGACACTCTGATCGAGATACGATGCTGTTCCCGCTTTCGTGAGCGAATCAAAGTCGATCGTCCGGATGTTTGCCCAGTTTCCACCCATCACGTTTTGGAAGAATTCCTTGTTTTGTGGTGAGAAACTTGTCGGCTCTGTTCCCGCGACGTTACCGTTCCAGCTACCACCACTCATGATGGACCATGAAGCGATTGGCTCACCTTGACCTGTGTACTGTGTATCGTACTCATCCGGCAGTCCGAGGTCATGACCAAATTCATGTGCGAAGACACCGACTGCGCCATCTTCTGGTTGGACCGTGTAATCGTACGCAGCCATTTTTCCGCCCCAGTAGTTGACGCTTGCTGTCGTATCCGCTACAGGATACACGTTACCGAGTGTCCAACGGTGCGACCAGATCGCGTCATCACCAAGTGTTCCGCCACCTGCTTCTTGTCCAGTACCCGCGTGAATGATCATCAAGTGATCGACGAGACCATCCGGCTCGTTCAAGTTACCGTCGCCATCCATATCATACTGATCGAATTGATCATAGTCTGCTAAGTTGATACCTGCTTTGACAGCAGCATTCAGTGAATCTTTAACAAGACCACGTGGTCCTTTTGCTCCAGGAAGGTTATCATTCCCACTTACAGGACTATCAGCACCATAATCTTTTGCTGTTCCAGGAACGGTCAACCAGTTCGAGACCTTCCCGTCAACGGAATAACTCCCACCTGATTGCTCTTCATAATATTGTTTGAACGTCTTCACTTTGTCTCCGTTGAAGAGTTCGAATTCCTTATCTCCGAACATGAGATCTTGATAATGCTTTTGGTTGAAGTCGTCTGAATACATATATCCAGGCTCTTGTACGACATTGTTATGCTTGAAGTCGCTATACTCGACGAGGAGAACGAGGACCTTATCCGTCCGTGTTGCTCCGTTGTAGGCTGCCTGTTTCGCTTTATCAACTTTGACGAAGCCATTCGGATTACCTTTTTTGTAGTTATCGTGTTTTTTCTTCAATTGTTTAGCCAATTGATCTTTTTGCTTCGTTAAGAAATCTTTTGTTTTTTTGTCAAACGCTGCTTCTTTGTTCGTCTGATGTTCATGATCAGCTTCTGGTTTGCCGTTCGCCTTTTTATCCAGATACTTTTGGACGGCTTGTTGTTTTGCAGCTGCAGATGCTGCTTTTGAGATGACCCCACGTTTCTCAAGTACTTTCACGAGTCGATCCTGATCGACCGTATTCAAATCCATTGGTGCGCCAGTTGCTGCTTTTTCTGCTGCTTGTACGGACGTTACCTGCCCACCAGGTAAGACCGGACCAACAGCAAACGCAGCTGCCGTGATTCCTGATAGCACGGCTAAGCTAAGCTGTTTCTTTTTTCCCACGTGAATTGACCCCCTATGTAGTGAAAAGTATAAGAGAATTACACTTTTCTGAATATTCAAATCTTAATTTATTTTACTTCCTTAATCAATCTTTTTTAAGATAATTAGGGCTTTATGACTATACCTATTTTCAGGTATTATTTTGAAAAGATTTTCAAGAGATTCTTTCACCTCTTTTTCAAAAAATCACACTCTCGTTGTTTTAGAAAGCGGTACGCTGAAGGCACTCTGATTCACCAAAAGGAGGATACGATGAACGCTTTACAACATTTTGAACGTCACCTACTTCGAAACTATCTGATCGGTTCCTTCGTCGCCGTATTTGGTGTTGGATGCCTATTCATTTTCGAGACACTTACCTTCACTGGGATAGAGCAATTGATTTTAATCGGTATCATGACTGTGTCTATCAGCCTGATGTTTTTGCTGGAGTATATCGTCTACTCCCGGCATGTCGCTTCCTTACGCCGCTTTTTCAAAAACGATCTTCCTTCGCTCGCCTCTTTTCAAGAGGCTTATCGAACGACCCATCGTTTTCCGGTATTGACTGTAAAGCGCATCATGGGCCCCCACTTTTTAGGGCTTTCAATTCCCTCATCCCTACTGACGGCACTCGCCATCTCTAGAGGATGGTTACAGATGCCATACTATTTGATCGGTCTTGCCTGTTTCGGTGCTGTCCTCGTTGCGATTTTACATGCTCTGATTGAATTTTTTCTCACTTATCGTGTTACGGAGCATATGCTCCTGACGTTAGAAAAGTACGCGTTTGAACACGGACTTGATTTTCCCAGAAAAACGACGGTCGTCACGTTACGACAAAAAATGCTCATTAGTACACTGATCATCGGTGTTTTTCCAATCATGCTATTCATCCTCGCCTCAGCTGTCCAGCTTACGGAAAACGAAAGTCTTCGCTCTTACTGGAGTTGGGCCACGCTTATTTTAATCGTCATCTTATCCGTTGCGACGTTTTGTAGTCTTCTTCTCTATGAAAACATCCGTAAACCGATTGCTACCCTTCAACAAGGAATTCAAGATGTCGAAAACAATCGCCTCGTCTCGTTACCAAATCCGTATTCGGACGAATTTTCTCACCTTGTCTCCGGTTTTAACCTGATGATGGAGGGAATCAAAAAGCGCGATGAACAAAATGAACAATTGCTCGACAGCCTGTTTACGTTATTTGCTGCAACACTCGATGCCCGTGATCCTTACACGGCCGGACACTCGCTTCGTGTCTCTGTCTATTCCGTCGAAATCGCTACCGCTGCCCATCTACCGAATGAACAAATCGAGTTATTGCGCAAATCAGCACTATTGCACGATATCGGGAAAATCGGGATTCGAGACGACGTGTTGTTAAAAGAAGGACGCCTCACCGATGAAGAATTTCAGGTCATCCAGCAACATCCTGTCATCGGTGTGCACATTCTATCGCAAGTTCAGCTGCCAAAGACGTTACAACCGATTCTTCCTGGGGTAAAGTACCATCACGAACGCTATGACGGAAAGGGGTATCCGGAAGGTCTCGCAGGAGAGGACATTCCACTCTTCGGTCGGATCATGGCGATTGCTGATGCCTATGATGCGATGACATCCGACCGTCCCTATCGTAAGGGAATGCCGGTGGAGAAAGCGTTATCCATCTTAGAAGAGGGCATGGGTACACAATGGGACGCCACCTTTACGCGTCTTTTTCTAGACTTGAAACGTTCGCCGATCGAAGACGTGTCATAAGTACGGAAAGGAGTTTCTCATGCATCCTAAAATCGTGGAACGTCATGAATTTTATTTCGTCGGTCTTGGACTGACGTGTGAAGAAAACGAACTGCATACGTTGATGCCGGAACTCTGGCGTGAATTTTCAAGACGTTCACATGAGATTCCCGCAACACCGGACAGCTATCCGCTCGATA
Source organism: Exiguobacterium sp. TDN 0502 (assembly GCF_050846835.1). NCBI lineage: Bacteria > Bacillati > Bacillota > Bacilli > Caryophanales > Exiguobacterium > Exiguobacterium sp. TDN 0502. The sequence goes on from NZ_JBOZGJ010000021.1 coordinate 17,461, forward strand.
TTTCTCTCGAACGAAATGGTACGAAATACTCGCAATGCGTCGGGTATCCGGTCTCATCGCTTGATGATATTCCAAAAGGGATGAAAGGTCACCGGATTCCGGCTGCACGTTATGTCTTTTGGAAGCATGAAGGACCCGATATCGAAATTTGGAAGTCCTTCGAGAAGATTCAACGCTTTGCCTCAAAACAAGGAATCGAACTGGATCCCCATGACTTCAAGATTGATGAGACGCGAGACGACGTTCATCATCTTTATCAACGCATTCGCTGAACCATTCTCTTGAATGGTTCTTTTTTGTCACTTAATATCTTTTACACTTAATAATTCAGTCCAGGTACTACGGACTATATTCAGAAAATTCTATTTAATTCAAATGACTTATTCTCGCTTTCCTGATTCTTTGGCATAGTTAGACTCAACCCAAACAAGGAGGCGATTTATTTTGAAAAAGTTTCTCGCTACATCGCTTGTCGCAAGTGTACTTGTTGTTCCTACAGTCGTAGGTGCAGAAGGTCTTCAAGCTGGTAAACTCACGAAAGCTTCATCAGAACCAGCAGCTACGATCGTTAAAGACTTCGTGAACAAAAAAGGTGACTTTGCTGTTCAGAATGTCGAAAAAGACGGATCTTCACAGATCGTACGTCTCCAACAAGAAGTGGATGGCGTCCCTGTCTTTGGTAGTGTCGTCGTCGGGAACGTCGCGAAAGACGGTACTTTGAAAGCAGTCGTAAACGATGCGATCAACGTCAAAGGAAAACCGGGTCTCGCGAAGAAAGCAACCCTTTCTGAGAAGAAAGCGATCAAACTCTATCAAAAAGCAATCAAGGCTTCTGAATTCGAAGTCGCTCCAAAAGCAGAACTCGTCATCTATCCAGTAAAAGATGATGCCGTCTATGCCTATAAAGTCACATCGACGGTCCTCGCAGGCAAAGAGCCATCACGCTGGACATACTTCATCGATGCAAATTCAGGAAAAGTACTTAACAAATTTGACCAGCTTGCGCATGCAAAACCAGTCAACACTGTCACAGGTACGAATACTGTTGGTACAGGAACAACGGTTCTTGGTACAAGCGCAACGTTCAACACAGTAAAGAGTGGTTCATACTACTATCTTCAAGATTCAACACGCGGTAAAGGAATCTACACGTATGATGCGAAAAACCGCAACACACTTCCAGGTTCACTTTGGGCTGACCTCGATAACAAGTTCAACACGACATATGACCGCGCTGCCGTCAGTGCACACGTCAACGCTGCGAAAACATATGACTTCTACAAAAACACATATGGTCGTAACAGTTTCGACAACGCAGGTGCTGCCTTGAACTCATCTGTCCACTATTCAACAAGCTACAACAACGCATTCTGGGATGGAACGAAGATGGTCTACGGTGACGGAGACGGTTCAACATTCACGTACCTCTCAGGCGCACTTGACGTCGTCGCGCACGAATTGACGCACGCTGTCACAGAATACACAGCTGGTCTCGTTTACCAAAACGAATCGGGTGCAATCAACGAAGCAGTATCGGATATCATGGGTACGGTCGCTGAATACACAGTCGGATCGAACTTCGACTGGCTCGTAGGGGAAGACATCTACACGCCTGGAATCAGCGGTGACGCACTCCGTTCGATGTCGAACCCAGCTGCTTACGGCGATCCGGATCACTACTCAAAACGCTACACAGGTACACAAGATAACGGTGGTGTCCACACGAACTCTGGTATCGTCAACAAAGCCGCTTACCTCCTCGGTAACGGTGGAACACACTACGGCGTCACTGTCACAGGTGTCGGCGTACCGAAACTCGGTGCGATCTACTACCGTGCACTTAACGTCTACTTGACTCCGAACTCGAACTTCAGCTCCCTTCGCGCAGCAGTCGTTCAATCGGCAAAAGACCTTTACGGTTCAACAAGTGCAGAAGCAACAGCTGCAGCGAAATCATTTGATGCTGTAGGCGTCTACTAAGAAAATCTCCTCCCAAAGGATTTTCATCTTTCCTCCCGAGTGTCGGACTCGGGAGGTTTTTGATGTATACAAAAGACGGATCCGCTTGAAGCGAATCCGTCTCTTTTTCATTCTTGTCCAGGATCACGGGCAAGACGCAAACGCATCTTTCCGTTATCCGGGAATACTTTCAGTTGTACGGATTCTCCTTCGTACCACGTTCCGTAGCTCGTATCAACGACAGGTTCTCCTAAAGTCGATAGTCCGCTCGCCGAAGCATTCGTCCAGTCAATCGCTTCGATGATCCCGTCCGAGACGACGAGCAGATATCCGGCATTCGAGAAATAATACGTATTGACGGCATCCTGTTGTGTATTACCGATTGCTCCATATTTTGCTTCAAAGTCTGCTACCGGTTTTCCGAGATATTGCTCCGGCTGATCAATCGGTTGATTGGCAACTGCTTGCGCGAGTGCCGTAAGGACTGCTTTGTCTGACGTACCCTTTGGTGCTTCAAGTCGGACCTCACTCTCCGGCAAATACCCTTCAATACTATCGTTCAGTTTCAGGTGAACCATGCCATCTTTTGCGTCTAGCACCTCATAGACATCCCCTAAATCGGCTTTATAGATGACACTACTCCGACTGGCGTCACGATAGACATTCGCGAACGGTCGTGTCACCCAAGCTGCTTGTTCATACTCTGCATCTTTTTTCTTTGCTTTCTTCTTCTCTGTTTTTGCTTCTTTTTTATCCTTTGTCGCCGCTGTCTCTTTCTTTGACTCGTCGTTTTTCGTTGCTTGATCCGTCATTTTCGGCGTCTCAAGCGTAGATGTGGCTTTCGACGCATCGTTATTCGTTAACATATACACCCAACCACCGACGATGAATACCGTCGCGAGAATGCCGCCGAAGGCGATTCCCCGACGATTGCGCTTTTGTTTTCGTCGTTCCTTCCGAGACTGCCGTTCTTGTTCTTGTTGGTGTTCACTCATGTATGGTTCCTCCTGAAAAATCGACACAGTTTTTCCCACTATACCACCAATGTTTACTCGAAAGATTTAAATTTCGATGACAGTTCGACCACGATGACGAGAAGTCAACAAGGCTTCTGCGATTTCCGGTAAGTCGTTTAGTGCTTTGACATCGGTTTCTGACGCAAGATCGACTTTCCACTCCTTCGCTAGACGTTGCCATAATGCTTGACGATAAGCAATCGGTGTTTGGACCGCATCGATTCCAATCAACCGGACCCCACGTAGGATGAACGGATAGACCGTCAACGTCATCTCTGCCCCACCGACGTTTCCACATGTCGTCACGACACCGCCATAGTGGACAAAACGAATGACGGACGCGAGTAACGGACCGCCTACCGTATCAATCACACCGCCATACGTTCCTTTTTTTAATGGACGGTCCGTTTCTTCTAAGAACATAGCGCGGTCTATTACCTCAACCACGCCTTTTTTAAGTAACCGGTCTCGTTCTGCTCGTTTCCCAGTCACGGCGTGTACCGTGTAGCCTAATCGAATCAGTAAGGCGATTGCAATCGTACCGACACCACCCGTGGCTCCCGTCACAAGAATCGGTCCATCGTCTTTTGAGACGAGCCGTGACAGTTCATCAATCGATTGTGCCGCCGTCAAGCCTGCCGTTCCGTGTCGCATCGCTTCTAATGGAGAAATTGCTTCTGGAAGTGGCGTCACCCATTCGGCTGGTACACGTATGTATTCTTGGAATCCCCCTGATGTGTTCATTCCAAAATCAAAGCCATTGACGACGACGGCTTGACCGGTATGAAATCGTTCATCCGTCGTTTGTTCGATGTACCCCGCCGCATCCACGCCTGGTGTATGCGGATAAGATTTTGTCACCCCACGATTACCAGACATCGATAAAGCATCCTTATAGTTAACACAGGAGTGCGTGACACGGATCAGGACGTCACCCTCCGGCAATTCTCCGACGCGTTTCGTCTCAACCTTTCCTTCATAGTTCCCGTTCACTTCTCGTACGACAAATGCTGAAAAAGTATGATTCATGATGTCTCTCCTCTCTACTTCTGCTTCTTTATACCCTGTTGCTTCCATCAACACACTAAAAAGCCCTGCTCTTTCCGATGAAAAGACAAGGCATACGTATAAAAAAAGTATCCAGTTTCTACAGACTTTAATCAAACCGGTGGACAAAGGCTCCGAACTCTCCCTGAATCGTTTGTTTATCCATTTCCGATATCATAGAGGTGCTTTCGGTATACCGTTCCAAGAGGTAGGCTTTTATTAAAAGGTGCGAAGGTTGAAATCCGATCCGCAGGCACCATTCTTGAAACGTTTCGGTATCGTGCCGCCGTAAACGAACCGGGAGTATCTGATTGAACTGAATCAGTTGCTTTCGAATCCAGGCATCTGGCAGATCGATTCGTTTCTCTGCTGAAACAAAATCGTTGTGCGGAAGCTGTAACGAGATGTCCGTTCTTATGGATGCGTCGTCCTGTTTCTTGATCGTTCGACGTTTCCGCCAAACGATATAGCCTATTATTCCTAGAGGCAGAACAAGCAGGCTCACCAGTAACATTGATGAGGACGATCCCCTTTTTTCGTTCGTACCTCGCTCGGCGTTTTTAACTCCTTCCGTGATGAGCTTATTCTGTTTCTTTTTCGGTTTGAGGTCTTTCTGCTTCTTCGGCTTTTCATTCGTGTCCCAAACACGTAAATCTTCATCATTCTTCATCTGCTTTTTAGGCAACCACGAAAGAAACGGAATATGGATTAGCTTACCGTTTTTATTGCAGTTCGGTTTACACGATCCATTCGTTTCGATCACAGACATCTGAACTTTTGGCTTCACTGCTTGGACAACCGCTTCTGCCAGTGGCTTACCGATTCCTAAGATCAACAAAATCAGCCCGATCCCCATCACAAGTCGTTTACGAAGTGACATCAGAAGACCCCCTTTAAAATCCATTATAATCCATTTAAATTGTTGATGTGTATTTTTATGGATGTCTTAAAACGAGGAATGATTGTGCAAGGAGAGGGGAAAAGGTAGACAGACCTATTCAGAGAGGGGAACTATGTCATGTTAAAACTCGATCACACGCATGATCCATATCAAAATGCGGCGTTGATTCAGGAATATGTGGAAACGTCAACCAATGAACAGGCCATTCGACAAGCGGAACAATTGCTACACGACAGTGCATTCGTTGCACCACGACGCGACCCTAACCTCAGCCGAACGCTTCGTTCGATGATTTCACCATTATTTTTGACGAACCGCGATAAACATATCTTACCGCTGACACCGGCTTTCGTCACACCACGTGATGAGATTCGACCGAGTTGGTTCGGTCGACTGAATCATGAGTTCGAACGTTTGATCAGCGACGTCGAAGTCGTTGATGTCTCGAACTACGGAGCCGTCGGAGATGGTCAAACGGATGATACACAAGCCTTCATCGACGCACTCGGTGATGGACATCGACAGGTACACGTTCCGGCTGGTACGTATGTCGTACGAGGGATCCGTTTGCCTAGTTATACGATCTTAACGGGAGCCGGCAAAGGGAAGACGATCTTAAAGATGCACGATAACGCACCGAAAGGCCGTCGTCTCGTGACAAACCAAAATTACCTCCTCGGCAATCATCACCTGCTCGTTGAAAACATGACGCTCGACTGGAACATCAAGCGCATCGGGGACGCGAAGAAAAGTAGCACATGGGGCAACCACTCCAGCTGTCTCACCTACGCGCATGTCACCTATGGTTGGGTCTTTGACGTCGAAGCAATCAACCCAGGACTCCACTGTTTTGATATTTCGACACCGTATTACAATTACAACGGGGACGGAGCTCGAGCGAATTTGAGCAGTTCGTTCATCTGGTTCGATGGATTGACTGGTTCCGGATTTGGCGATGACGGGATTACGACCCATCATAGTGATCATCTCTTCATCTCGAACTGCTTCATGCATGACCCGAGCGGACGGACCCATGCGAAAGGTTTCTCCAACTCGAACGGCATCGAAATCGACGACGGATCGCGTGATGTCTGGCTATTCAATAATGCGACCAGCCGTTGCTTCGGCGGACTTGAAATCAAGGCACATGCAACGTCGTCAGCTGCGTCAACCGTCAAAATCGTCGGTCACCTATCGATTGATGATCACCGTGCTTTTAATTTCCGACATATCGGACACCATCAAGCAACTGATCCGATGTCTCAGACGGCTTATAATATCATCGCAACGCGTTTGATTGCCCAGACCCCTCAATACACAGAACTCTATGCGAATTCAAAACCGCGTGCGCTCGTCGTTTCGGCGTACCGTAATGTCGTCATTCATGATTTTACGGTGCTCGGTGACCCGTATTATGATTACCAGGAGCAACCGATGATCGGGATTCAATATAAGGCACGGAATGTCACGATCAGTCAGTTGAAAATGAGTGGATTCCGACAAGCCAAAACGGATATTCAAATCTTTGGCGGAGAAAACGGTGCAGAGGATATATGCCTCCGTGACATTCGAATCGAGGACTCCGCTAAACACGGGATTACGATCGGTCCTGATATCACCCACGTGAAGCTGACGAACGTAGCTCTAAAAGGAGACGGAACAGTTGGCTTGAACGCCAAATCGGAACCCGAGATGGAGCGCTTCATCGCGACCGGATTCAAGGTCCCGATTCGCGCCCGGTCGACGCAAGCATAACAAAAACAACGGGGTTGACTCAAAAGTCAGTTTCCACAAAGGTCAGGGTGGCAGAATGATGTGCTGCCATCCTGATCTCATAACAAAAAGAATGACGCGTCTTTTCACGCCCTTTCCTCAGGCGAGACACAAGCCCGTTTTCCTGCTTTATTCAAGCAGGAAAACGGGTCTTGTTCGTCTCTGACAGCGCAAAGATGCGCTTTTTCCTGTAGGAGTGGCGTGAAACGCGTCATTCTTTTTTGAGTCAGCCTCGTTGTTTTCATTGTGAGCGGATGTATGCAAGGACGCGTGTATCAATGGCACGATCCGCTTGTTCGCGCATTTCGAAGTTTTCCGTATGCAGGTACGTCCGGAAGGCTTCTTCAAAATCACCCCGGTAACCAAGCGCTAATAATTTATCCATCAACTCTGATTCAAGTGCATCATCAATCGGCTTGATTTCCTCTGGTTTACTCGGTTGCAAGTAAAGTGTATGCAGTTGATAGATCCGTTCCAGCTCCTCGATTGGACTCGGATGATCGTCAACGCGCAAATCAATGTATCGGTCATTAAATCCGCCGTATCCGCCACCTTCCTTGACGACGAGTAATGCCGCCGATTGCATTCCGCGCGAGTCTCCGCCTGCTGCTTGCCCAGCTGCTAACGCACGCAATAACCGTTCTGCGAGCGGACCTTGTGTCGATTCAAAGACACGTGCCATCTCTTTGACCGTATTGCCATCAACAAGAATATTACCTTGTGCCGCAAAATGTTTTCCGGCGATGCCGCCTGCCCAGTCGTTACATCCTTCTCCCGTAAAAGTTGCACTCTTACCACTTGCATCGATGACCCCAACCTGACGATCCGCCCGCCCTGCGTCTGCTTCCGTCAGTCGACGAATGACTTCGTCTGCCGAGACACCTTGCTCAATCATCCGTAACCCTTCCGGACCGTATGTCGTGTTCGCGAACGATTGGGTCGCTACGGCACCGACTCCTGCTTTCGCAAACGGAACAGCACTTCCGACTGCCAAAAACTTGGATTGCACGGCAACGCCCCAAGCCTGTTCTTTTTCACAATAACCGACGATTGAATATGTCACTTCAGTTCCCCCTTTAGTCATTCTCTATCCGTTCGTGATAATGGTTCCCGATTCCTGCAATCAAAAAACCTTCCATACGTCCGCATGAAAGGTTCCTATCATCATTGAATACCAAGCGTTACGGCTAGTAGTAAAGCAGCGCATGCCAGCGTAATCCAGATTGCGAAAAGCTTCCAGACGAATCGGAGCCATTGTTCATAAGGAATTCCTGCAATCGCGAGAAATGCCATCAAATGGGCGCTCGTCGGGAAAATCATATTCGTTAATCCATCGCCATATTGAAATGCCAAAACAGCCACTTGTCGTTCAATTCCGAGTAAATCGGATAAAGGTGCCATGATCGGCATCGTCGTTGCCGCCTGTCCGCTTCCAGACGGAATGAAGAAATTCGTAATCAGTTGCACGACATACATTCCGATGACAGCCAAAACAGTCGGTAAATGACCTACAGCATTCGATAAGCCGTAAATCACCGTATCGATGACCCGTCCTTCTTCCAAAATAACGACAATCGCACGGGCAAATCCCACGATCAATGCCCCGAATGTCACAGCTTTTGCGCCATCAATCAAGCCCTCAAATGTTCCATTGACACCAAGCGTAACGATTCCCGCAATCATACCGATGATCAGGAATGAGGCGGTTAATTCCGTCAAATACCAGCCCCACTCAAAAATTCCAATCACATTCAATGTGATACCGCCGATTAAAACGAGTAATACGAAGGCATGGCGTTTTGAAAAGCGTGAAATCGTCGTTGCTGCCTCTTCCGCACGACTTTGTTCCAACTCATAAACAAGACTCCGTTTCGGATCGTGTTTGACTCTGCGCGCGTAATTCATGACATAGAGAATCGTTACGACCAAAAAGACGATATAAACAGCTGTTCGGTATCCGATTCCACTAAAGAGAGGAACCTCGGCAATCGATTGAGCGACACCTACCGTAAACGGATTCAACATTCCACCGGCAAATCCGACAGCCGCCCCTAGACTGACGATTGCTGCTCCTGTCATCGCATCATATCCGAGTGCGCGTGCCAGCATGATCCCGATTGGAACGAAGATGATCGTTTCCTCCGCCATTCCGATCGTTGCACCGGCAATGGAGAAGACGAACATCGTCATCGGGATCATGATATGTCCCTTTTGACCGAACCGGCGAATCAGCTGGTTGATTCCTGCTTCGATCGCACCGGTTTGACGGATGATCCCAAAAACACCTCCGACTAAGAAAATGTAAAAGATGATGGCAGCGCCTGCTTCCATTCCTTGAGGAATCGCTTCGAATAATCCGAAGAGATTGACAGGTGCAGACTCTACTGCACGATATGTACCATCGATGACGACCGTCTGACCGTCTTGTTTTTCACGATCGAATTGACCCGCTGGAAGTGTGTACGTCAAGATGACTGAAATAACGAGAATTGCCATGATGATGGCATATGTATGAGGCATCTTGAAGAATGATCGTTTCGACTCTGGTGATTCTGTTCGTTCATTCATGATACTGCCTCCTTTTTTGTGTCTTTATAAGAATAATGCCCTATTCAGGGAAAAACTAACAGTTTCAATGAAATGTCATCGGATTGTAAAAGAAAAGTGGAACACTGCCGGTAAAATCTCACTACAATGCGGCGGTCTGCACATCGATGCCGTAGGAAACATAAAAAAGGAAGAGGCTGGGACATAACTAGTTGAATTTAACGAGAAGAAGGAATTGCCATCACTCAGGGATGTGCAATTCCTTCTT
>NZ_JBOZGJ010000022.1:0-21291 GCF_050846835.1 Exiguobacterium sp. TDN 0502
GAACGAAGCAGGAAAACTGGCTTGTGTCTCGCCTGAGGAAAGGGCGTGAAAAGACGCGTCATTCTTTTTTGAGTCAAGCCCGTCTACAATCTGAAAGGATTCGAAACGAATCCTTTAGGTTTAGTTTGTACGTTCTTTGACGGAAGCGACCTCATATGTCAGAATCTCACTGCCGAGCATCGGCGACTCACCCGCATCACTGTTTGCCGGGCGACTGTGTGATGCTTTAAAATCGTCACTTTCCCGCCATGCTTGGAAACTCTTCATGTCTTCCCAGTACATGTTGACGTTCATCTCATCATGCTCTTCAATATTTTGTGTCAGTAAGACCTCGACGCGGATGAATCCATCCATTGTATCGAGTCCGCTTGGACGTGTAAAACGAGGAGCAAGAGCGGCAGCCATACCTTTTTTAACTTTAATTCGGTTCGTAACGACGATCATCATGAAAACCCCTTTCGAAAAAACGAATGACGTACTTCTTCAGTATAGTACGATGAAGATAAGAATGGCAGAAAGAAGGAATCCAAACGATGAATGAGAAGGAATACGATCAGCAATTACGGATCGAAACCATCGAGAGGCAACACCTGTATGGCGTGTTTAGTCACTACAATCGATATGAACCGACGCCTTACGCAGCGTTAGACGAATTATGCGAAACCTATCTGTTTCGCAGACAGGACACCGTCATTGATTTTGGCTGCGGAAAAGGACGGCTCAATTTTTATCTGCACGATCGTTTTGACTGTTCCGTCATCGGTATCGAGATGAATGGACAATTCTATGAGGATGCACTTCGAAACACGGTGAACTATCAGAGTCGCCGGAAACGACGCTCGGGAAGTTTACGTTTTGAACAGGCGTATGCGGAGCAATACGATATTCCGGACGAGGCGAATATCTTTTACTTCTTTAACCCGTTCTCCTCACAAATTTTCATGAAAGTCATTGATCATATTTTACAGTCGGTGGAACGTACTTCACGTTCGGTCGATCTCATTCTTTATTATCCGACGGATGAATACCGGGATTATCTCGAGCGGCATACTGTGTTTGAGCAAACGGACGAAATCCGCTTGCGGGAACTCTATGAAAAAAATCATGATGAACGATTCGTGATCTATCGTTTTGATCCGAGCGAAAGCTTCCAAAACGGGTATGAAGAAAATAGGAGAAGAATCGAATACTGAGGAGGTCGGATGATGATTCGCTTGGAGCACGTCACGAAGGAATTCGCCCCCGGGCGTGGGATATTCGATGTCAGCTTTACCGTGGAGTCCGGAACGATCTTTGGCTTCATCGGTCCGAATGGATCCGGAAAATCGACGACACTTCGTCATTTGATGGGATTGATGGCTTCGGATGAGGGAAAGGCGACGATTGGTGGTTTTGATTGCTGGAACCAAAGTAAAGAAGTGAAACAGTTGGTCGGCTATCTGCCGGGGGAGATTAGTTTGCCGGGAGATATGACGGGAGCGGATATGCTGCATTTGATGCAACAATTGCATCGTAGCGATCCGGCACGGCAACAACGGCTATTAAAACGTTTCCCATTCGAGACAAAGACGAAGATCCGGAAGATGTCAAAAGGGATGAAACAAAAACTCGCGATTGTCGGTTGTTTCATGAAAGATGCACCCGTCTATTTACTCGACGAACCGACAAGTGGTCTCGATCCGTTGATGCAGGAACGATTTTTAGAATGGCTAGAACTGGAGAAACGCGCAGGTAAAGCGATTCTGATGAGCTCACATCATTTTCCGGAGATGGAAAAGGCGTGCGATCGAGCTGCATTGATCAAGGACGGTCGGATCATCGTCGAAGCCGACATTCATGAACTGGTTCGTTCCAGTCGTAGGGAGTATACCGTTGTCTTTCGAAGTGAGGCGGAGGCCGCGCAGTTCGCTGTGCGGATCGGTGTTGAACCAAAACGGGAGGAAGTCCGTTTTCAGACCGATGAGCGACTGACGTTAAATCAGGTGATTGCTCATTTGACACATTATGATGTCCAACTGATTCGTCCGTCTGCTGATGATCTTGAACAAGTCTTCCTGCATTATTACGGAGAGGGGGAAACGTCGTGATGTTGCTGATCCGTTCGTTGTTTAAACAAGTCGCGAAGCCGGTACTCGCTTATTCCATAGGAACAAGCCTCTATCTTTTGATGCTCGCCGTCCTCTATCCCTCCATGATGAAGACGGGACTACTGGAAGCAAAACTGAAAGCATTACCACCTGAAGTACTCAAAGCCTTCCAATATGACAAGGTGACAGGATTTGATAATGTACTGGACCTGCTCGGTGGGAATTATTACGGATTGATTTTCCAAGTCATCGCAAGTCTATTTTTACTCTCGCTAGCAGCCCGTCTTGTCGCGCGACCCATCGACAATGGAGAATTGATCGTCTATCTGGCGGCACCGATTACACGAAACGACTATACGATAGCAGTCGCAAGCGTCATGGGACTCGCTAGTCTTCTTCTTGTCACGCTGAACGGTCTCGTGTTGATGGTAGCGGATTGGTGGATGAGCGGGATTACAATCGATACTGCGGTATTATGGCGAATTCAATTAAATGCTGCTCTGTTATTATTTGCGATCGGAGCCTTTACATTATTCGTCGCGACCTTGTTCGATGAAGAACGACGTGCGTTTTCACTTGCGGGCAGCGTACTGGTTCTGTCCATCGTCTTGACGATTTTATCCGGGCTGAGTGACCGGACGGAGTGGCTCCGTTATGCTTCCATCTTCAGCCTATTCAATACGACGGAACTCTTGCAGGGCACGACGGATTTTGGGTTACATCTGTCAGGCTTAATCGCGATCACGCTCCTCTTTTTGATGGGAGCATTCATACAATTTCGTCGCCGGAGTTTGTCGATTTGATGTTCGACCTTGACCAAAAGGGGTTAAAAAACTTTACAGAAAGTGAACATTTAGGATTTGAACGTTGCGTCAAGCGCTGATTTTTACTAAGATAAAGGAATGTTGAAGTTCTGGAAAAAGAAATGAGGTCTCTCGAAATGAATAAACCATCCATTTATGGATTAACACTTGATCAGATGACAGAATGGTTATCGAATCAAGGCCACAAACCGTTCCGTGCCAAACAAGTATGGGATTGGCTCTACCGTAAACGTGTCACGACTTTCGCGGAAATGACGAATGTCAACAAGGATTGCCTTGAGTTGTTAGATCAGAGTTTTACGATTGACTCGATGACAGAAGCGGTCAAGCAAGAATCAGCAGACGGAACAATCAAGTTCCTCTTCAAATTATATGATGGTAACTTGATCGAAACCGTTTTGATGCGTCATAAATACGGTCTTTCTGTCTGTGTCACGACACAGGTTGGCTGTAACATCGGCTGTAGCTTCTGTGCAAGTGGTCTCATCAAGAAGAGCCGCGACTTATCAGCAGGCGAAATCGTCGAACAGATCATGAACGTGCAGCATCACCTCGATGCCGTCGGTAACGAAGAACGTGTCAGCCACGTCGTCGTCATGGGTATCGGTGAACCGTTCGATAACTTCGATAACATGGTCGACTTCTTGAACGTCATCAAGGACCACAATGGTCTTGCGATCGGTGCACGTCACATCACGGTTTCAACAAGTGGTTTGGCAGACAAGATCTACAAGTTCGCTGACTTGAAACTCCAAGTCAACCTAGCGATCTCGCTTCACGCACCAAACAACGAATTGCGTACGCAAATCATGAAAATCAACCGGGCGATCCCGCTTGAGAAATTGATGCCAGCGATTGATTATTACGTTCAAACGACGAACCGTAAAATCACGATCGAGTACATCTTGCTTCGTGGCGTCAACGACCAAAAACAACATGCGGTCGAACTCGCGAAATTGTTCGAAGACAAACGTCACCTGACGTATGTCAACTTGATTCCGTACAACCCAGTCGATGAGCACGGTCAATATCAACGTAGTACGTCTGAAGACATCACGACGTTCTATGACACGTTGAAAAAGAACGGCTTGAACTGTGGTGTTCGTCTTGAGCACGGAACAGACATTGATGCTGCGTGTGGTCAATTACGTAGTAAGCAAATCAAAAAAGATAAAGTAGCATCCAAATAATTCGTTGGGCTTCTCATCGTTTCGGTGGGAAGCTTTTTTTACGATAAGAAATGAGGCCATCACATGACACGTACACGATTCAATGATTTTAACTTGAGCACACCGATTCTCGATTCGATCGAGCAACTCGGTTACACGACACCAACCGAAGTCCAGCAATCCGTCATCCCCGTTGTATTATCCGGAAAAGACGTCATCGTCAAATCACGGACAGGGAGCGGAAAGACAGCATCGTTTGCGATTCCGCTTTGTGAACTCGTCGAGTGGGAAGAAAACAAACCGCAAGTCTTAGTTTTGACGCCGACACGTGAACTTGCTTTACAGGTCAAAGAAGACATCATGAACATCGGACGCTATAAGCGAATCAAGGCGACGGCTGTCTTCGGAAAACAACCGTTCCGCGGACAAGTCACAGAACTCAAACAAAAGACGCACGTCGTCGTCGGCACACCGGGACGCGTCCGTGATCATATCGAGCGGGGGACGTTATCGCTTGAGAAAGTCCGTTACATCGTGTTGGACGAAGCGGACGAAATGCTGAACATGGGCTTCCTCGATCAAGTCGACGCGATCTTGTCCGAGTTACCGAAGGAACGGATGACGCTGTTGTTCTCTGCAACTTTCCCAGAAGACATCGCGCAGTTGAGTGACCGTTACATGGAGGCACCAAAACGAATCGAAGCCGGCGAGACCGTTGTCTCAACGATCACGCACAGCTATATTCCGGTGACGGATAAGACGAAGTTCGCGATTTTAAAAGATGTCCTTGTCGCTGAAAATCCGGATCGCTCTATGATTTTCTGTCGGACGAAAGAACATGTCGATTTCGTCGCGAACGGGTTACGCGCACATGACTATCCGGTCGAGGCGATTCACGGTGGGATGGAACAGGACGATCGGCTTGATGCGATGAAAGCGTTCCGTGCTGGGAAGTTCCGGATTCTCGTTGCAACAGACGTCGCGGCACGCGGTATCGATATCGAGAATATCACACACGTCATCCAGTATGATCTCCCCGTCGAACGGGAAAGCTACGTTCACCGGACAGGTCGGACGGGTCGTGCCGGAGCTGCAGGACAAGCAATCAGTCTCGTCACACCGGCAGACGAACGTCGCCTGAAGGAAATCGAGCAGTATCACGGGAAGCTGACTCGTCGCCAAGCACCGACGGAAAAGGACTTGATGCGGACGGCGGATGCGTTCGAAGAGAAAATGGCGACGGAAGATACGCGTTCATCAAAAACGGAACAGCTTGATGCCGACATCATGAAGCTGTTCTTTAACGGCGGAAAGAAAAAGAAACTCCGTGCTGTTGATTTCGTCGGAACGATCGCGAAGATTGAAGGCGTCACAGCAGACGACATCGGGATCATCTCGATTCAGGATACATTGACGTATGTCGACATCCTGAACGGCAAAGGTCCGCTTGTCCTACGGGCAATGAAGACGACGAAGGTCAAAGGGAAACAACTGAAGGTGTATGAAGCGTTCAAGAAGTAAAATAAGTAAAACAGCCGGTCCCTCTCCGTCTAGGAGGAGAAGGACCGGCTGTTTTGCGTCAAGGCATGCCCGAGATGAAGTCCGCTTGCGGCTGCCTGGGCAAGCGAGTGCGTCGCACCGGAACAATCGCCAATCGCATAGACACCGGGACATGTCGTCTCAAACGTCTCGGACGTCTCGAGCATCGGTGCGTAAAACTTGCCATCTAATCCGTAAAGCAACGTATCTTCCGGAAGTTTTGTCTCAAGGAGTTGTTCGAGGCGCTCTAAAAAGCCTGCTAAGACAAGCAGGTCCTCCGCAGGCACTTCCGTGTGCAAATCTCCCGGGGAAGCAGCTAGAGAAGGGACAATGGTGTTACGACTCAATTGATCGTGTGTCGTCGCTCGCGATGCTCGGAAATCACTGAGTCGCTGAACGAGAATGCGATCACCACCTTGGTTGATTCCGCCGATGATGCGTGCGGCATACGCATTCGCTTTCGCTAGCGTCGAAAAATAACGCGGAAGAAACAGCGTGAAGTTCAGATTTGTCGAGCCGTTTACCGTCTCGTGGACATTTTGACCGTCCGGCATGACGAGTCCTTCTTGATATTTGCGGATGATTCGTCCACGCGGATTCATACAATAGGTGACAGCTTGACCATGAGGAGAGTCGTAACCGAGCTTCGTCTCGAATGTCTCCTGTAGCAGCGTTCGAAAGAGGGCTTCATCCGTTTCAATCCGCACCCCGAGATCCAGTCGAGTCCGCTGTGGCGCGACACCAAGCGTAGCTAACTGGTGCAGCGTAAAGTCTGCACCGGAACGACCCGTCGCGAAGACGATTCGTTGACTGACGAAGGTCTCGTCCGCTGTTTTGATCGTAAACGGCTCCGACTTCGTGATCTGCTCGACCGTCGCTTCGAAGCGGGCATCGAGTCGTGACAATAAGGCATCCTCAAACGCTGTGAAGACGGCAGCTGTCCGTGCTGTACCTAGATGACGGACCGTCGTCTCGACTGTGTGGAGACCGGCACGGCGGGCACGAGATGCTACAGTAGGCGAATGAGTAGAATAGGTTTCGATCGTATCTGCACCATATGTACATAAGAGGTTATCGACTTCTTGGAACAGTCGTTGCGTCGTTTCTACGCCGATTTTTGAGACGAGTTCGCCACCGAATCCCGTCGCATAATTAAACTTTCCTTCTGATTTTCCAAGACCCGCGAATCCAAGATACGCATCTTCTGCCGTTCGTTCACGAATCAGTTTTCCGGCATCGATCAATAAGACATGCTGTCCATCTTCAATGAGCTGATGAGCGAGAAAAATTCCCGCTACACCGGCTCCGATAATCGTGACATCATACATCCCTGACGCCTCCTTTTCTCTGAGTATACAAAAAAGCCGGATTCCTGTGAAAGGAATCCGGACCGGCTGATATTGCTTATTTCCATTCTGCGATGTCAGCGATCGGTAGACGAACTGATGGGTATCCTGCGTCCACTGCTTTACCGATTGAAAGCAACATGACTGGAAGATAACGTTCTTTTTCAAGACCGAATGCTTCTGCGATTTGGTCTTTTTCATAACCACCGATTGGGTTTGTATCGTAACCGTGTGCACGAGCAACGAGCATCAATTGCATCGAAACGAGACCAGAGTCGATCAAGATGCTATCACGTAATGTTTCAACGTCTTCTGGACGGTAGAAACCTTTGATGGCTGGTACTTGGCGATCGCGTACTTCTTGTGGCATAAGACCTTTTTCAACAGCCATGTCGTAGATTGTCTCGATGCTGTCGACTGCGTTCATGTCACCGAAGACGGCGATGACAGCAGAAGATGTCTCAACTTGAACTTGGTTGAATTTCGCGAGTGGTGCGAGTGTTGCTTTGCCTTCTTCGCTATCGATGACGAGGAAACGCCATGGTTGCATGTTGACGGAAGATGGAGCAAGTGTTGCTTCTTCAAGGATTTGTGTCATTTCTTCTTTTGAAATTTTTACGTTCGTATCGTAGTTACGGATCGAGCGACGTCCTTTGACGATTTCCATGAAGTCCGTTGTTGTTTGAGTAGTCATAATTATTCAATCTCCCTTGTGTGTTTTCTCTGTTTATAGTGTGAAAAACTTATTTCCAGTCTGCGATGTCTGCGATTGGCAAACGAACAGATGGGTATCCTGCATCAACTGCTTTACCGATTGATAGCAACATAACCGGTACATAACGATCTTTTTCAAGACCGAACGCTTCCGCGATTTGATCTTTTTCGTATCCACCGATTGGGTTTGTATCATAACCGTGCGCACGAGCAACGAGCATCAATTGCATCGAAACGAGACCAGAGTCGATCAAGATGCTGTCTTTCAAATCGTTTGCTGATACACTGCTGTACATCCCTTGGATGGCTGGTACTTGGCGATCGCGAACTTCTTGTGGCATGAGACCTTTTTCAACAGCTGTATCGTAGATGTTCTCCAGTTGATCAACGGCGTTCATATCACCGAAGACGGCGATGACAGCAGAAGATGTTTCGACTTGGACTTGGTTGAATTTCGCGAGTGGTGCAAGTGTTGCTTTGCCTTCTTCGCTATCGATGACGAGGAAACGCCATGGTTGCATGTTGACGGAAGAAGGTGCAAGTGTTGCTTCTTCAAGGATTTGTGTCATTTCTTCTTTTGAGATCTTCACGTCTGTATCGTAGTTACGGATCGAGCGGCGTCCTTTGACGATTTCCATGAAGTCTGTTGTAGTTTGCGTTGCCATATTAAATCGACTCCTCTTTTAGTTTAGGTAATGTGTCGGCGTTCGCTTCGATGCGTTGAATCATCTCAGCTAACGTCCGTTGTTCTTCAGCGGAGAATCCTTCGAGTAAGTTCTCGAGGAACTCGTCTTTTTGTTCACGTAATCGTGCGATGCGCGTCGCTCCTTGTTCCGTCAAGGAAACAAGAATCACCCGATTGTCAGCAACTGAACGCTCACGGGCAATCATCCCGGTTGATTCGAGGTGCTTGAGGTGACGGGTCACTGCCGCATGATCGACATTGACGCGTTTTTGCAGTTCTTTTTGACTGATCGTTTGATCGACTTGCAGTTGAGCGAGCAAATCCATTCGAGTCTGACTGAATCCGTCCGTACAGAGATCGAATTTTTGAGCGATCGTCTTATTGACGGAGACGAGTGCATAGATCAAACGTCCTTTTTCGTTGCAGGAAATACTCAATCCATCACATCCTTCCCTTCGTTCGAAGAAACCTTTGACGTATCAAAGATTGATATGTAAACGAATATAACGTGTTTAATTTGATGACGCAACTTATCTGCTTTCAATATAAAAAAAGATATCATTCACGCGGAATGATATCGATTCAGGCGACTTAGCTGATTTGGCGTTCAGACGCTGGAAGACCTTTTGCGTCAATTGCTGCAATGATCTTCCGAAAATAAAACAACCAAAATTGGAGAAACGGTCCGATTAAGAAAATCGAGAGAATCGTGCCGAAGAAAACAGGACCACCGAGCAACCAGCCGATACCGCATGCCGTAACTTCCATGATTGTCCGCATCAGGCGAATCGAGGTTCCAAAACGCTCTGCAAGCGTCAGCGTCAAGCCATCGCGTGGACCGGCCCCGTATCCGACAGCGACATACAGGCCTGCGCCCATACCGATGATGAAAATCCCGAAAACGAGCCAGAGTGTATTCAACCAGACAGACTCAAAAGAGGGTAAGAGATGAGAACCAAGCACAAGATTCATGAAGACGCCGACAAAGATCGCATTGACGAGTGTTCCGATTTGCGGCGTGACGCGGTCTAACGCATATTTTACGAAAACGAGTAAGAGACCAACGAGCAAAATGATCGTTCCGACAGATAACGGCGTCTTTTTCTGTAAACCGAGATGGAGCACATCCCAGGTCGAGACACCAAGTTCTGCTGTGATCATCATCGATGACCCGAGGGCAAGTAAAAATAAACCGAGGAGGAATAATCCCCATTTTAACGTAGCGCGTAACAACCAGGAAGCGCGATGACGCGTCATGTCTGGCACCTCATTTCTTAAAATAATTGATTCGTTAACTGTATCATGAGAAAAGTGGAAGAAGAAAGACGAAATTTTCCGTTTTTTCCATCCTAAGAAGGAGGGGAAGGAGAAACGGGACCCGTATACTGAAGGAAAAGGAGGGAACAGGATGAAAGCGATCCGACATCTGATTCGTTTTACATACATAGAAGCCGTCTGTTGCGTCTTTCCCGTGATGATTTTCGCGGCGCTCGCGCTTTCGCGTTATCTGCCGACTGAACCGATCGCCCGTTACGACATATTATTGATTTGGTGTATCCTTGTCCAAATCATTTTACTCGCCACGCGGTACGAAACAATGGAGGAATTCAAGCTGATTTTACTCTTTCATGTCATCGGATTAGCACTTGAACTGTTCAAGGTAAATGTCGGATCGTGGAGTTATCCGGAAGAGGCTTGGACGAAAATAGCCGGTGTTCCACTATATGCAGGGTTCATGTACGCTAGTGTCGCAAGCTATGTCTGTCAGGCATTCAGACGATTTCGCCTACGATTTACGGCATTTCCCTCCCCGTGGCTGGCAATTGGTGTCGGCAGTCTCGTCTATCTGAATTTCTTCACGCATCACTGGATCTTTGATGCACGCTGGTTGTTGATGCTCCTCGTCGTCCTCGTCTTCTATAAATCATGGGTTCATTTTACGATTGAGCAGACGACTTACCGGATGCCGATCGTCCTGTCCTTTTTACTGATTGCCTTTTTTATTTGGGTGGCGGAGAATATCGTGACCTTTTTTAAAGGATGGGTCTACCCGCATCAAGAGGGAGGCTGGGCAGTCGTTGATCTTGGTAAATTGTCTTCGTGGTTCCTGCTTGTCATCATCACCGTCCTAATCGTCATCGTCGCAAAACACAAGCGTCAGGATCCTGCTGTGGAAATTAACCAGCGAACCTATGTAAAAAAATAACCTGGTTGTTTTTTTGAACTACTTCCGCGTTTTTCCGTTGCTATAGTGAAAAAAACGCAAAGGAAGTGGTTACAGATGATGCAACAGGTGATCGAACGCGCAACGGAATTGGTACAGATGAAATTAGCGGTCGTGGAGCGGTATGAAGATTGGCAACTCTGGCTTGATGAAGTGAATGGAATCGACGAATGGGTTCAGATGTCAGCGTATTATGCACCACGCAACGTACAGGAGACACCGGTAATTGATGAAGTAGTCGAGGCAGAGCCGAAGCAGATCATCGTGATTCCACCTCAAGTACCGGTCGAGCCCGTACGCAAGCAGCGTTATGCCTATACGTTTCAGCGGGGGTTAAAAGGCGGGTCGTTACTGGAATGGTCCGGCAGTCATATTTCAGAACGAGACGTGCGTGACTGGAATCTCGAGCATGGCATGGAAGTCCGTGTCCGTGTCGAGCGTCAGGATGATCAGAAAACGCTGTGTCGCATCGAAGCTGTCGTTTCGACGGAACGGATGAAAGAGAATCCGGAACGTGTCGTGTTTGAACAAGCAATTGTCAAAGCACACGGAATCATTGAGGAGACGGTTAATGGTCCGCTACAGGATGAAGCGGGAAAACCGTTCTATTATGTTGTACCGGTAGAGGACATGCGTTATTTCCGATTAGAAGCAGGACAACTCGTCGATCTCGTCATGTGGCGGGGACGAAAGGAGAGCTTGACGATTGTCTGGAAACATCAGTTTACGTACGAAAAACCAGTTGTCAACGAACTATCAGATCGTCCGACAAAAGTAAAACAATTAGTAGAGAAGACACCTGTTACAGCGAAAAAGTCAGACCGGTATGCCCGAAAAATGAAACGGCAAACGGTCCCAAAACCTAAAAAAGCACAGCGGCGCATTCGTGTTCAAAAAGAGCGGAAGATCGAACCAATCGTGACGACAGCTGTACCTGGACAATTGATGGATTTCGTCGATAAGACACCGCTTGATTTCACGCGCTTCACAGGTATGCGCCTCGTCATCGTTGGAAATGAGCAACAGACTTCTGTCTATCGCGAATTCTTTGCGCCGACAGGAATCGAATTGATTCATCTCGCAGGAGACGCACAGTCCGCGAAAAAGATTGCTTGTCTCGCTAAAAAGACGGATGCCATCGTCGTCGTTACGAGCCGTGTTTCGCATGCTGCGAGCGCTCATGTCATTGCACAGGCGAAAAAACATGGTATTCCGTTCGCGATGGAACGCCTTGATGGTCGTCGTTCGTTATATACAGCGTGTGAGCGACAACTTGAGCGTGCTTGGTTCAAACAGCAACAAGACGGGAAATTATTGAAAAAAGAGTGAAACATTAGAAGTTTTAAGCCGTAGAGTAAGGTGAGAACTTATTTTTCAAGGAGGACCTTACTCATGTCATCTCAATTAAAAAAAGCGGCAAAGGCATCGCTTAGCGGTCGTTGGGGCTTTGCAGTCCTAGCATTTCTGCTGTTTAGTATCATTCAAGGTGTCCCCAACTTATTTGGATCGGATATCGATGAGCCGTCAAATAGCATGGACCTCGTCGTCTCATTGGTGTCGATTTTACTGATTCCAGTAGGAGTCGGTTGGACATGGATTGCTATGTCGATTGCTCGTGGCGAAGAAACAAAAGTGACAGGTTTATTTGAGCCATACGGAATGTTCCTGAAAGTAGTTGGTCTTTCCATCGTTCAATTCATCTTCATCGCGCTCTGGACATTGCTCTTGATCATTCCAGGGATCATCAAGTCGTTCTCTTACCTGTTGACGTTCTATATCCTTCGAGATGAGCCGTCGATTGGCATTCTTGAAGCCATCACACGTTCACGTCAACTGATGGATGGTCATAAGATGGAAGCTTTTCTGCTCTTCCTATCGTTCATTGGGTGGGCGTTGCTTGTAATCGTCACGCTTGGTCTTGCTATCCTGTGGGTTGGACCATACTTCAGCGTCACGCTTGCGAAATTCTACGATCGTGTCCGTGGGGAACAGTCACCAGAACCGACATCGGATTTCGTCGCACCATACTAATATTTCATCCCGACACTATGTCGGGATTTTTTTGTTTGGAATAATTCCGATGGGAAAAGACGGTTTAATGGTTGCTTTAGTTCAGTGAATTCTGTACGATGAATGCAACACATCTTATCTAGAGAAGTCGAGGGACTGGCCCGAAGACACTTCAGCAACCCCGCCATGGCGGAAGGTGCTACTTCCAGGAAGGGATACCTTCTGAAGATAAGAGCGGACAGGACAGGATACCGTCGCTCTTTTCGAACTTCGAAAAGAGCGTTTTTTATGTTAAGGGGGATGATGGAGTGGAGTATGGTTTTTGGTTACCAATTTTTGGGTGGTGGTTGCGTAACGTCGAGGATGAACAGATGCCGGCGACATTCGATTATGTCAAACACGTCGCCCAAACAGCAGAACGGATCGGCTTCTCAACGACGTTGATCGCGGAATTGAACTTGAATGATATCAAAGGCATCAAGGAACCAAGTCTTGAGGCATGGACGACGGCAGCGGCGATCGCCGCAACGACGGAACGCCTTGAGATCATGACGGCGGTTCGTCCCGGTTTCCATAATCCGGCGACGACGGCGAAAATGGCAACGAACATCGATCAATTAAGCGGGGGACGCTTCACGCTGAACGTCGTCTCAGCTTGGTGGGCGGAGGAAGCTAAACAATACAATGGGATTTTTACGGCACACGATGAACGTTATGCTCGGACGGAAGAGTTCGTCACGGTCATGAAAGGATTATGGGCAGATGCGTCACCGTATAGTTTTTCCGGTCATCACTACACGATCGAGCAGGCGGAACTTCATCCGAAGCCGGTCCAGCGTCCGGGAATCAAGCTCTATGCCGGTGGAGAGAGTGAAGCCGGAAAACGGACGATCGTCGAACACTGTGACGCTTACGTCATGCATGGGGGAACGGTTGAAGAAGTCGCTCATAAAATCAATGATATGAAAGTACGCCGGGAAGCGACGGGGAAATCACCACTTGAGAGCTTCGGTCTTGCCGCTTATATCATTTGCCGGGATACGGAAGAAGAAGCGTTGCTTGAGTGGCAACGCATCACGGACGTCAAAGAAGATAGCGCCGGCTATGCCGGTTATCAGGATTTCATCAGTAAATCACAACTCGAACAACAGGTGGAGCGAAACGATTATTCCGTCTCGAACCGCGGTCTACGACCGAACCTGATCGGGACACCGGAACAGATTGCGAAGCGGATTCTGGCGTTCGAAGCCGTTGGTGTGACGTTACTCTTATTACAATTCTCACCACAACTCGAAGAAATGGAACGCTTTGCCCGTGACGTAATGCCGTTGGTTGAAGCGAAACGAAAGGTAGGTCAACAATCATGACAAAAATTCATATTCTCCACGAAAACCAGGAATGGACGGACCATCTCATTAAACGTCTCGAGGAACTCGAATTACCGTACGAACAGTGGCATCTGGATGAGGGGATTGTTCCGCTCGATCAAGTACCACCAGAAGGCGTCTTTTACAGCCGGATGAGTGCCTCTTCGCATACACGTGGTCACCGTTATGCACCGGAGTTGACGGAAGGCGTCCTTGCTTGGTTAGAAGAGCATGACCGGACCGTCTTTAACGGAACGCGTGCGCTCCGCCTTGAGGTCAGCAAAGTCAATCAGTATACAGCACTACGTAAGGAAGGCATCCGTGTACCGAAGACAACGGCTGCTGTTGGACGTGATCAAATCGTACAAGCTGCAAAAGAAATCGGAGTATCGTCGTTCATTACGAAACATAACCGTGCCGGCAAAGGACTTGGGGTGCAGCTGTTCCACTCGATTGAAGCACTCGAAGCTTATCTCGACGGTCCGACATTTGACGAACCAGTCGACGGCATCACACTGATTCAAGAATATATCCAGGCGCCGGAACCGTATATCACACGCTGTGAGTTCGTAGGCGGAAAATTTGTCTATGCGGTCCGAGTCGATACGTCGGAAGGATTCGAGCTTTGCCCGGCCGATGCCTGTGTGATCGACGACTTGTTCTGCCCGGTTGGCGAAGAGGCACCGCAAACACCGATGAAGTTCCAAATCGTTGAAGGCTTCAATGATCCGATCATCGAAAAGTACGAAGCATTCCTCCAAGCGAATCAGATTGCGGTCGCCGGGATTGAGTTCATTAAGGATGCGTCAGGTACGATCTATACGTATGACGTCAATACGAATACGAACTACAACTCGGACGCTGAAGCAGCTGCCGGACGCTACGGTATGCTCGAGCTGGCAAAGTTCCTCGGAGCAGCTCTTGAAACAAGCACAGTAAAATAAGAATCGGCTCCCGCCCTGTCACCGGACGTTACAAGACCGGATGACAGGGTATTTGTATAGAAAAAGGAGGCAGATGTATGATCACGTGGAGAGAAGAACGGCAGCTTGATATCCCGATCGAAGAAGCATGGCATCTGTTTGATCACACAAGGCTGCAACGCTTGATTCCGAATGTCGTCCAACACGAAGTGATTGAGCGAAAGCCGGGTGTCGTCGGCTCGACGTATCGTCAAACGTATATGCAGGGAAATCGGCTTGAAACATATATCGTGACCGATTTAGCCTATACGAATGAACCCGACTTCAAACAGAATACGATTGGATTCACGTTGGCACGCATCTTCAAGATCGAGATGACCTTTACGCTCAAACCACTCGGACACGATCGTTGTCTGTTGATCTATACCGGAAAAAGCGAGGGAGCCAATTTTGTCGGGAAGAGTTTATTATCACTCGGAGGAGAACGGGAAAATGAAAAAATCGTTCACGGTCTGTTACAACGTGTTGAAGAAGAGGCAGCGAAACAAAAGAAGAATACATGAAAACACGGATTCCCGCGTGCGGGAGTCCGTGTTTTTGTATCTTATCGATGCGTATACGATTTATGACTGCTTGGTAATCCGGACAGGTAGCCGACACCACCTGTTTTTTGAATGCCGATACCGTCTTTCATCGCTTGTTCAAGCGCTTTGGGGTCGACAGCTGTGATCTGTTTGTCCATCAATGACTCACCTGGGTGCTGATAGTTACTTAGAAGGTAGCTATACTTCCCAACATGATCGAGTGAACGAAGACCAGTTGCTTCCGCTCCGACTGGAACCGAAAGGATACGTGATAATTTTTTCGTCTTCAGATTATAAGCCCAAACGAAGTTGTTCGTGTGCAGTGAGCTGTCTTCGCCGATGAAGAGCGTATCGGATGTCGCGGAATAAGCGAGGTTATCCGGGTTCGCGACGAGATCGGGATTCGCCGTGTTGCCATAAGCATCGGGCTTCGCTAAATCTTCACCGATGACGAGTGCCTGCATGTTCGTCGGAACATAACGGCTGTTGATGCCTTTAGCACGACCGAAATCGATTTCGAATGTTACGCCAGACTCGCGTTTTTCAAACTGGATATCATCCTGGACCGCGCCTTCCTGTTTTTCGGTACTTCCCGATAGATAAGAGAGGGCGATATAGGCTTTTTTATCCTTTTCGTTGACTGTGATGCCTTCCATCTTGTTGAACTCCGACGTTGCTCCAAGTAACGCACCGTAACGACGTGATTCGAGGAAGGCAGCTTCTTTTTCCTTACCAGCTTTGAGCTTCAAGTATTCGACCTTTTTGCTAGCCGCTGTTTTGACCGCTTTAAAGCCCGGTGTCGGCGCATCTGCTGTCTCGAAGATGTCGCTGAATTTCGTTCCTTTATCAATCAAACGTTTGACTTCCTTATCGGAAGCGTGTCCGAGTTTGATCCACTCGAGATCACCGGCACCGCCTTCGGTTGCCCGAGTCTGATGGAATTTCGCAGCATAGAGTGTTCCTTTTGAAAAATCACGCTTTTTGTCTGCGACGTACATGAACATCATCGTGTTGTTCCCGTCGTCACCGAAGATTGCTGTCTTTTGATCCGGCAGAATCTGCATCATCTCGTGCGAGAAACGACCTGTGCTGTAGTGTTTGACCGCTGTTGCGTTTCCTTTACGGTCAACCGAGATTTCCGGTGTGAAGCCGTAGAAGTACGGATTTGCTTTTTCAGTCGTACCGAAGTAACGCTCAGCGAAGGCGTTGACATCTTTGTAAGCAGACGAGTTAGGATCTGATTCGAACGCACGCGCATCCGGTTCATATTCCTCTGATCCGAGGTGTGTTCCCCATGGCGTCGTTGAACCGTTACATGGTGTCCAGAGTCCATTGACGTTCTTAAAGTCAATCTTGCTTGCTTTTTTAACGGCAAGTCTCCCCGTTTTTTTGTCCTGTGTCACTTCGGTTAATGTCATCGATGCCGGAAGTCCTTTGACTTCGTTTCCGGCGTTGTCGATTGAATCATACTCGAAATGAGACACCATATATTTTTTTCCGTGGACTTCAAGCAGACTGTTTGAGTCGGGTGCGTCCGAGACGAAGGCTTCCGGTTTGTCCGGAATACTCCGGTCGATGATCGGATTGCCTTTGGCATCGATTGGAGTTCCCGCTGCAATCATGTCGCCCTTGTTTTCGACGATTTTATCTTGCGAGAGGAACAATTGATTGTAGTTTAACGGTTTGACTTCTGTCTTACCGTTCGTATACGTCACTTTGACTTTTGCTTCTGTATAAGTTTTGACCATCTGGTCAATTTTTGTCGGTGCATCCATCGATAAAAATTCGACCTTCTTGATGTTGCGTGTACTGTGAGAAGAGCTGTGGGCATCCGCGAACATCGGGACCATACTTGATGACAAGACCGCTGCTGATAGACCAACCATGAGTGTTCGTTTCATTTTCGTTTCCCCCAAATGAGTTTGTGTTGTTGCTACATTTCCATTTAATCAGTCGATTATGTAGAGGGTGTAAAGAAACCTGGTCAGTTGTATCTCACTTCATTCATATTCCCTTTACAGTAGTGAGAGCAAACGGGAAATCTGGGGATCGTCTTGCAGAGTGTTCAATGATTGAAACTGAACGGATCGTAATTCTTGTTGTTCCGGTGAGAGTTCGGGATCGATGCCGAGTCGAAGTGCCGGACTAGTTGCAGTACGGCGGACAAGAAAACACGTTTCCGTTCCGTGATGGATTGAAATCTCATAGAGTTGTCGTTCGACCGTGACATGCAGGTGCGTCTCTTCTAACACTTCACGCATGACGGCTTGTTCTTTTGTTTCATTGCTCTCGACACCACCACCCGGTAACGTCCAAAATGTCCGGGATGGGGTATGTAACTCGACCATCAATATCTGTTCCTCTTCGATCAACGCAGCACATACGCGATGACGCATGACTCATTCCTCCTTTAAAGTGTTCAAAAAAGAGACCGAAACGACAGTTCCGGTCTCTTTTGACATCATTGTGCGTATAACGCTGTTAATTGCTGTTGAATCGTATCATTGTTCAAGTACTCATCGTATGTCGTTTCTTTATCGACGATACCGTTCGGCGTCAACTCGATGATCCGGTTCGCAATCGTTTCGACGAACTGATGGTCATGCGAGCTGAAGAGCATTGCGCCTTTGTAAGCAATTAAGCCATCGTTGAGTGCTGTGATCGATTCGAGATCCAAGTGGTTCGTCGGATCGTCGAGGACGAGGACATTAGCACCACTGAGCATCGCTTTTGAAAGCATACAACGGACTTTCTCGCCCCCGGATAAGACAGAGGCTTTCTTCATGACTTCTTCACCTGAGAAGAGCATCCGACCGAGGAATCCACGGAGGAACGTATCGCTCTCATCTGCCGGTGAATACTGACGGAGCCAATCGAGGATCGTCTTATCCGAGCCTTCGAAGAATTCCGAGTTATCTTTTGGCAAGTAGGACTGCGAAGTCGTGACGCCCCATTTGAACGTACCGCTGTCCGGTTCCATCTCACCCATGAGGATTTTGAACAGTGTCGTGATCGCGATATCGCTCTGGCTGATGAACGCGACTTTATCTGTCTTGTTCAATGAGAAGCGGACGTTATCGAGGACTTTGACACCGTCGATCGTTTTCGAAATACCATCGACCATCAAAAGGTCATTTCCGATTTCACGTTCCGGTGTGAAACCGACGAATGGATAACGGCGTGACGATGGACGAATGTCATCGAGTGTGATTTTATCAAGCAACTTCTTCCGCGACGTCGCTTGTTTCGCTTTCGAAGCGTTCGAGCTGAAACGCGCGATGAAGGCTTGCAGTTCTTTAATTTTCTCTTCTTTTTTCTTATTTTGATCACTTGCCATACGCGAAGCAAGCTGACTTGATTCGTACCAGAAATCGTAGTTTCCGATATACAATTGAATCTTACCGTAATCAAGATCCGCCATGTGCGTGCAGACGTTGTTCAAGAAGTGACGGTCGTGGGAAATGACGATGACCGTGTTCTCGAATCCGATTAAGAATTCTTCGAGCCATTTGACGGCCTTCAAATCAAGTCCGTTCGTCGGCTCATCCAGTAAGAGAATGTCCGGTTTACCGAATAACGCTTGGGCAAGTAAAACTTTGACCTTTTCCGATCCTGTCAGCTCAGCCATCGTCTTCGAGTGAAGGGCTTCCTTGATGCCGAGTCCTTGAAGAAGCATGGCAGCTTCCGACTCCGCTTCCCAACCGTTCATTTCAGCGAATTCACCTTCGAGTTCAGCAGCACGCATGCCGTCCTCATCCGAGAAATCTTCTTTCATATAGATAGCATCTTTTTCTTTCATGACTTCATACAGACGTTTGTGTCCCATCATGACCGTTTCGATGACTTGGAATTCTTCGTATTCGTAATGGTTCTGGCGAAGGACGCCTAAGCGTTCGCCTGGTGTGATGATGACGTCGCCTTGTTGCGCCTCGATGTCACCCGCGAGAATTTTCAGGAACGTTGACTTACCGGCGCCGTTCGCACCGATCAGACCATAACAGTTACCTGGCGTGAACTTGATGTTGACGTCTTCGAATAATTTACGGTCCGCAAAGCGAAGACCGACGTTTTGTACTGTAATCATATAGAGATGAACCCTCGTTTCTAGTAAGTGATGTGCTCATTCGAGTGTACCACAAATCGTGATCTGTCGTAGAGCAGGCAAAGTTCCCTCCATATTAGGACAGAAATTAAAAATAAGCAACCGGACATTTAAAAGAATGAAACATTTTCCAGATGAATGCGTAGAAGAAAGTAAGGAATTCGCTAGAGGAGGGGTTAGATGGCTATCTTTTTCACATTATTGTTTTTCGCCCTCATCGTTTTGTTTGGCATGGAACTCTATCGCTATATCCAAGAAAAAATCGATAAAGGAGATTCAGAATGAGAGAAATCAAACCGAAGAAAAAAATTCGCCCATCGATGATCATCGCTGGTGTGCTCGTATTAGCACTGCTTGCTACAACACCGTTCATCGTCGAACAAATCGAACCGGGGCAAGTTGGTGTCGTCTATACACCGTCAAGTGGTGTCAAAGACGAGACGCTTTCGCAAGGCTGGCATGTTGTTTCACCCATCACACGAGTGACAGAGTATCCGATCCGGACACAGACAAAAGCGCTTGAAAACATGACGCTTGCAACCAAAGACGGAAAGAACATCGTCGTCGACTTTACATACAGCTTCTCCGTCTCGCCGGATAAGGTGACGAAAGTCTTCAACAAGTTCGGACCAATCGAAATCGACGAGATTGCAAAAGGTTATCTGAAGCAACGTCTTTATGATGCATCGCGTGAACAAATCTCGAAAGTCACTGTCCTTGAACTGTTCGGTGAAAAATCAGGAAATGTCTCGACGAGCATTCAGACGCAGTTCGCAGAAGACGTCAAGGATATCGGTTTCATCATCGAAGATGTTGCGCTCGGTGCGCCGAAGCCGGATGCGAAGACACAGGAAGCAATCGATGCGCGGGTCAAAGCGTCGCAGGAACTCGATAAAAAGAAAACCGATCTTGAAATTGCAAAAGCAGAAGCAGAGCGTCTTCGCGTAGAAGCAAAAGGAGCAGCGGATGCGCGTTTGATTGAAGCACAGGGATTAGCAAAGGCACAGAAAGAACTACAAAAGACGTTGACGAAAGAAATGATACAATACGAAGCGGTTAAGAAGTGGGACGGCAAATCCCCTCTCGTTAGTGGATCAGGTAGCATGGTACAACTTCCGATTCCAGACAGTACGACAGAAGAAAAGAATTAAAATACGATGTGCTTGGAGACAAGCACATTTTTATTTTGTAATAATAATTAAGAGGTATTAATCCTTCATTGATATTAAATTTTAATATATCAATAAAAAAGGATGAATTATGTATCTTTTAAATTCCAATTTAATGGTTTAAATCCCTTATTTAGAAGGTAGATAAACGTTAAATGAGAAATAGGTCAATCGATTCAGGTCTAAAGAGTAGGAGGGTTGCTATTGTATCGAAATCGCTCACCGAATCTTTTTATCATCTTGATGATTGTACTCGCGACAAGTTTTCCGGTTCCGCACAGTCATGCGATTGAGGAACTCGAAATTCCCACCCCTTTGACGTCATCGTTTTGTGAAGAGACGTTAAATGACCCAAAGAAAAAGGACTTGTTGGAAACAGAAGAACACGAACGATGTAAAGAACTCTTGGAAACAGAGCTAAAACTGCCAACTGATCCCCCGACACCTGAGACACCTCGAGCTGATAGTGAAGATCCCCCGACACCTGAGACACCTCGAGCTGATAGTGAAGATCCCCCGACACCTGAGACACCTCGAGCTGATAGTGA
>NZ_JBOZGJ010000023.1:0-21120 GCF_050846835.1 Exiguobacterium sp. TDN 0502
ATTGAGTCCGCCAAGCACTTGAGAATCCCACCCTCACCAACGGTGTGGGCTTGCGGCTTTAGCCGTGGGAGTGTCAAGAGCACATGGATTCAAAGGAAGCTATCCTCATTTTAGACGTAAACAAGACTCCTTTCAGGAAATCTTGATGATCTATATAACGAAATACAGTGAAGATTTTTATATGGAAACGAGTATCGTCCCATTGACTGGTTATGTCAATCTTGAAGGGGACACGATTCTCCCAAATAAAGTGAAAGTATCTGATTTAAAAGCAGAAGAACGGTTTGTCGTCGGAGCTGATTTAGTTGAAACGCCTGACGGTGATGGAAAATTTTTCGTGATGAATGGGCTGACGACAAAACAAGAACATGAGGACTTGGCGAAAGACGCATTAACCTACTTGAACATCGAGGATCCGAGTTGGATGAAGACAACTGTCGCATGGCAGAGAGCGCTCTATCGATCGTTTGATGAAGAGAAAAAATGAGCCACTATCTGTTCAAGTATGACGGAACTTTGTAAGAAGAAGTGATGCACCATGAAAAAATTAGGCACGTTTACAAGTTACAAAGGAAATTTGATTGTCTCGGATCCTGCTTTCCTTGAGCCGGATGTAGAATACAACGTGACAATTCCAGTTGAACAAGGTTCGATTTGGACGGTCTTCTATGACGAAGATGAGTTCGAATCAATCAATTTTCTTTACCAAACAATGAATGAAGAAACGAAGATGGATCCATCCGATTTCGAGCCGTTATCCGATCTAGTAGTCGTCGATTCAGCGCAGCTCGTCGTCATGAACACAGCGGATTACGGGAGACGGGAAGCCATCGATTGGGAAATTCGAAATACGTTGGAGTTCGACGACGAGATCGACCCGTTCTATATCGCGATCTCAGACGAAATGATGGAAGACGAGATCTTTCTGTTTCCGTTCGGTGTCGCCGTTCAATTAATGGGGGATGGACACTATGAAGTCCTCATCCGACGGGAAGACGATAACGTGACAGGGATTGCGATCGTCCTTGGGGAACATGGGGCTTTTGAAGAACACGATGACGAGGAAGACGTGTCACTAGAAGACGTTGAAGTTCCACGACTGAATCATCAGAACACAGCTTTACCAGACGATGTCTTTCTTACGAATATCCTTCAGGCGATGCGACTCTTTTATGTGAACGATCAAAAATTCTTGAAATACAGTATTCCAATCGAAGGTGAGAAGGTGGAGCACAAGCTGTATTTGTATGATTATTCATCCTCCATCCAAAACTATCAAGTGTCCGTGGAGAGTCCTTGTCCGGAAACCCGTATTCAAACATTCGAGACCGATCATTTTGCGATTCCGGAGTGGTATAAAAATATTTTGCGAGTCTGTAACGGTGTGCGTTTTTCCGAAGAGTTGAACTTAAACGGTATTCCGTTGACGAGTTGGAATGGTTTATCGCATGAGATCCAATACAATCTCTCGGTTAGTCTTGATGAATACGCGTTAACCGAGTTCGATGCGATTCGTGACAAGTATTTCTTTTTTGGCTCGTCGTTTAAACAGGACGAATACTATGCGGTATTGAAAGAGCGTCCAGACGAAGCCGTCTATCGCTTCGATTATAGAACGTTAAAACTCAAACCGAAGGCAACGACTTTCCAAGATATTCTCCGTGATGCATGGCGCACGTGTAATCTGAAAGCACTACATAAAAGAATGTGAGGATGATCTCATGAAAATAATCTATTCCCATGAAGACTTACTCGCTCTAGAAAATCCCTTTGAATATGAGGTGGGATTGCCAATCCGCATCCGAGAACTGCCGGCTTTCGTCATCGAAGAGGAGGTGCCGGATAGCCGCGAACAATTAGATTGCTTTCTGAAAGAGGGCTATACCTTGGTCATTCAAAAACCGCGAATTCCGAATCCTCCTGTATTCGCGGGGTTACACGTGATAGCGGAGAACACGGTCATGAAATTGTATGCCTACGAGGCGAATCATAGTGAGGATGCGTTATGGGATGTCCTATCCGAGAATGAATACAATCGACACTGGGTATCCTTTTTACTGAAAAAAATCGAAGGTGTCAGATTCGAATTGCCTTATACGAATGAAGCGCAAAGTTCGCTAAAACTGTCTAATCTCAAAACAAATGAACTCGTACATCTACGATTCGAAACCAATCAAGGCGTAACGTGTCAATGGGAATGAAAAAGGAGATACTTCATGAAAACGTATCTTGAAGAGCATAGCGATGCGACACGCGTCTACCCTTGGCTTGCGGATGCGAGTTCATCGATTCGCTGTCTATGTGTGGTCGGTGAGATGCTTTTGTTTCCAGAAGATATCGTC
Organism: Exiguobacterium sp. TDN 0502; assembly: GCF_050846835.1. Lineage (NCBI taxonomy): Bacteria > Bacillati > Bacillota > Bacilli > Caryophanales > Exiguobacterium > Exiguobacterium sp. TDN 0502. The sequence goes on from NZ_JBOZGJ010000023.1 coordinate 2,343, forward strand.
CAGTTCAAACAAATCAGTAGTGAGATGTTCCGTGAAGAGCTAAAGCAAAAGCATACGTTGAGTACGTATCGCTTTTATGTAGTAGTGTGTGTCGGAAATAAGTTCCATTCCAAAAGAATCTTTGATTACTACAAGCTGTGGCGTTTGCTTGAACGAGAAGAGACGCTCGATCGCTTCACCTCCCGAATAGAATTGCCAGTTCAAGTCGGAGAAGAACCATATTACGTTGGGATTGCTGAATTTGGCATCGAACAGCTCACAACAGCCATCGAGATGATTAGTGATTCTCTAGCTATGTATACCATTATTTGTGCAAATCGTGATCGACCGTCACACTGTCAGGAGTTACTTGATCAGGTGCTCGACATCGGCTTAACAGAGAGTGGAGGGTTGCCAGTTGTCGAGATGGTCACGACAGTGACCGCACAAGGTTATGCCATCTGCACGTGGGGAAGTTCGAGTGAAGAACAGGAACTACAGTGTTTTTATACGGCAGCCTTCTTATAACAATGTAGAAAGAAGGAATTTGATGAGTCTGCGTGGCGTATCGTTTGAAATCCCGAATGAACCGGGACGAATCTTGATCGACATATTAAGTGCGATTGAAATGAAAGCGTATGATTGGTTTCTTCGTAATTTTGATTTTCCGATTCAAACCATGGACGGGGAGTTGTATGACAGTTTAGACGAGTTTTCAATCGATCGGATAGCGACAGGACATGAACTAGCGAAATGGCTAAGGGGACCAAGCAATTACCTGATCTTTGCTGAATTGTTTGCATTTCAAAGTGGTCAGACTGAAGAAGTGGGAACGACGTATGAGTGGTTTCAGGAAAGCAATTGTCACATCGCGATTTTGGTGTATGACTGTACGTACGTCGATATCTATTGTAAGGAACAGCACGTATCTGAAGCGTTTTATGAGAATGCGATGAAACGTGGGTATACTGGAATCGAGTGGGTGACCGATGATAATGATCCTCGGACTCGGTTGTCGGTATGGGCAGAATAAAACACTGTTCAGACGAACAGATGTAAAAGATAAGCGTTTAAGGTGAGAGCTATGAACTACGAAGTTTTGATAAAAGGAGAGAAAAATCATGAATCAAGAGATGGAAGAGTTCGTTCAAGCGGTCCATCGGACGGTCGTTCAGGATGGTATGGCAGACTATAAGGACATCTATGAAGAAGAAGTCGATCCAAACGTCAATGACTATACGGCCTGCATCGCGTTTTACCAACAGTCGAGCGAAGCGGATCAAAAACGAATGAGACAGATGATGGAACAGACGATCATCGATACGGTTTCCCATGTATTTGGCATCATCGATGGGAGTTCAGGACTAAGTGGATCTGAGCTAGAAACAAAATTGGCACTTGTCCGAGTTGACGAAGCAGGAGATCCGGTCGAGACCGTAGAGACAGATGGTGCATTGCAAGATACGTTTTTAGGCTACATAGAAGATCGTGACTTGAACGCATTGTGAAGGAGGGAGCGGGAACCACTCATGATCCAACTGATAAAACAAAGCGGCTCGAATACACTCTACCAAACAATCTATACGGAAGGACGCCTCATCATTCAACATCAAGGAATCGTTGGAGAATGGGTAAGAGCGGAAGACGTGAGAGAGATACGCGTCTCGCGCTTCAAACGATTAGGTGTACAGATTTTGCTGTTGGTTGAGGAGTTTGAACGTCAAGGCTATCGTGAGCTGAACGAAACCGATTATACGGAACTGGTTGTCCAGTTTTCTTATGAAAAGGGTCAGGAAGAAACAGCGCTCGAGCGACGTCACATGATGGAAGAAGTAATCAATGATTGTTTGCTTCATACGGGGAACGGCTACTGTGAAGGGGGAGATATCGGCAGTGGTACGACGAATATCTTTTACCATGTTCTTGATGTCGAGGCAGCCATTGCACTAATTTTTGAAGAAATGAAAGCACGCAATGTACAAGACGAACCAAAAATTGCAGTACAAGAAGGAGCGGCGTACACCGTTCGATATCCTCAAGGAGCGACGTTCGATTTAATTGATGAAGGTAAATCATGGAGCTGGATTCCGATGACGCAAGCGGAGGACGAGAAGGTATGGCACGTCATTGATCAACAATTTCAGTTCACACCGAGCATGACGGTTTTTCCATCCTTCCATACACCAAGTCCGTTCATTACATATGAAGTGGATTATGAGAAACGCGAAGAGATCGAGCAAACGTTAAAGCGTATTCTGACCGAGCTGACTGTTGAAGGGGAACGTGTCATGGCACTCGATTGGAATCATCAAGGATACTGGATCGACCCAAGGCACCCGTTTCTTCGAAATGAAGAAGGAGACTGGATGATTCCAGCAGTTCCAGATGGCGATTACTCCTTTTTCGTCGCCCGTGATTTCCGCTGGGGATATCTTGGTCATCCGTGGGAACATAGCATCACAATGTTTGGAGAAGATCTAATTACTGCGTTCCAAAGAACAAAGATTTTTTCGAATGAAATCCGGAGAGGATAAAAGGAGGACAGGAAGTGAGAACACCATATGACCAGTATCAAGGAACCGCATTATGGCAAGTCATCTTGGAGACAATCAATGAATTAGTCGACAATGATGATCTCGAAGAACGGACAACGCATGAACATTTCGTGGGATATCTTTGTAGCAAACTAGAAGGTCGGATGAAAGATGAAAAATAAGAATAGGATGCTAGTTGAACGAAACGACTGGATCGATGTGTTCCGGGAATTGCTGCCACGTGACGATTGGAAAGACCTCGTCCGTCTTCAAGTAAGTCAGCATGCGTATCCGGTTGAAGTAAAGTTTCTGGAACGATCACTTAAGCAGAATCCGAACATTGGTGATTTTTCGAATTGGACGGTTCGATCTCATATGATCATGACTGACGCCGCGCAGTTTGAAAGATTTCTCGAACATCTTGTCATCGAACAGCAGGAAATGGCGACTGAAGCAGAGGTGACGCTCATCATCCAAAAACAAGGACAAGAAATCATCCGGGTCACAAACGATTGTGTCTCGATGTATGGAGTCGCGTATGAGGAGCTTGAGGACGTTGGAACAGAATATGAGAACTTTTTCGATGCAGTTTTACCGCATGCCACGTTTCCGGTCGAAGTCGTCTTTTGTGGTCGGGATGTTTTAGAAAATGATGATTCGATTCACGTGATGACGTTGCACGATTCCAATTGGCAAGCGGTGTTTGAAGAACATGTATTGCATTTGCTGAATCGAAAGGAAGTTACGTCAAGATTATTTTCGAAAGATGCACGTCCCACGCAGCAAACGCTTGAGGACTTCATGTCTGAATTCTCGTTATTGATGGCCTATAACTTCATCGTGACTCGCGATGCAACGGATCGATTTGGCATGCTCGATCACTTTTGTACGAATGGAAAGATCGCTCATTTTGGGAATATCAGTGGAGCAGATGAATGATCGTAAACACATGAGGAATAATAAAAGCCGCTATGGATCAGCGGCATTATTGGTGATTTACTCTTGTGCATAGACGATATCTGCGATGGCATGGACCTTGGCAAGCGTCATCTCGGAATAGAATTCGATCGACAAAGGATGATCCGTCGGCTCGAGTTCAAAGAAAGGAAGTTGACCGGTTCCTTCATCATGAACCATCACTTTTAAGTTGACGGGATCCGGGTAAGCGGGTAGATCGCTTGAAAACCAGCCGAACATCGGCTCCTCGATGCGAGAACGTTTCTTCTCGATGAAGCGAGCGAAGTTGTCAGGACTTAGGCTCACCCAAGTGATCCACCAGAAGGGTTCGTCTTGTCCAGCAATCGGGAGTTCAAGAATGCCCTTCACGAAATAATGCGGACCGTCCAGTTCTAAGACACACCACGTATCATGCATCTCGCTTTTCGTTTCTTTTTCTTTCTCAGACATTTGTTCGTAGTAGACCGGTCCGAGTGTTTCATATTCAGTCGGGAGTTCGTCGTGGCGTTCGCCACAGATGGCGCACGGTATAAGTCGTTTCATCAAAATCACCTCTAAGTGGAGTTATGTATGGCTCGCGGTCGAATATAAGTGAAGTCCATAACTATAGTCTAGCATCATGTTACAAACAATCGTAATGACGACCGTGACAATCTAACGAAAGTGAGGCGATTAACGTGTACATCTACATCGAAGAACATCAAAATCATGCGAAAACGATCAAGGAATATCATCTAATGATGAGAGGACAAGACCGAATCAAATCCATTTTTTCATTCGAATATTATAGTGATGACTCAAATGAAGATGAAGTCATTTCGGACGAAGAAGTGTTAACCCAATTATTCTCGCGGTTAAATCGTTTTCCAATCTATCTCTCTTTTGGATTCCATGAACTGACTGATTTAGAAAAAGAAGATTTGCTGTCTACGCTTAAGCACAAACAATTATCGTATACAGAAATCCTAATCACTAAGCGTGAAAGATATATGACCGTCGAAGTGAATCAACCGACTGACTTATTGCAAATACTGGCGAAGACCATTTCAGTGGCTAGGAACAACGGCTACTATTTGATTGCTTTCACCGACTTATTGAAGTTTGAAACGAGGAGAGTCAGGCGGTGGTTGATCAAAAAAGAGAGAGTAGTTCCAGTAATCGATATGACGAAACCGACGACATTTTTTAAAATTGGCTTTGATTTCGAGAATGTCCTGATCTTCTCGAATGAAACAGATTTCGATGCGTTAGAAAAAATAGAAGCACTGTTTCCAGAAGATGAAATCGAGCGGTAGTAGAGAGGTTAAGAGGGGAGAGAGAACATGTTGGATGTCTATTTTGAGAAGCATGTGGATCATGCAAAAGTGATCAAAGACAGATGCTTATATATTGATCAACCAGAACGTATCAACTTCATCTATTCGATAGACGGTATTCCGGAAGATGAAACAAGAAGTTATCAAGAAGCATCGAATCGAGCATTGAAACAATTTTGACGCGTCTCAATCGGTTCCCGATTTTCGTCACGTTCGGTGGAAGTTTTACTGACGATGAGATCGAGCCGTACTTTCAAAAGCACAATCTATCGTATACAAAGGTTCGACCAAACAAGAACCTATACTATCACGTTCAAGTGCATGATGCGACCGAACTGGAGTTGTTGCTAGATGAGACCTATTGGTATGGGGCTGTGAACGAAGACTTTTTTATATCGTTTACGAATCTCCTGACGTTTGAGCGGAGAATGGTCAAAGGATGGTTTTTCAAAAAAGAACGTACCGTTCCCGTCATTCATGTGACGAAAGAGATGTCGTTCATCACGATGGCACATGATTTCATGGGCTATTATCTGTTTTCGAATGAACCCTGTTTTGATACCGAAGACAAGGTGAAAGCGATCTTTCCTGACGACGGCACCATTGAATTTTATTGATGAAACAAGCAGTTGGATGATGTAGATGGATCAAACAGAATACGTGGAGGGATTTCCATGTTATACATCGATCTCGAAGAACATACGAATCATGCAAAAGTGATCAAAGACCGTTATCTCGATATTGATCAACCAGGTGCTATTAAGTCGATTTATTCGATGGGATGTCTTCCGAATGACGAGAAACGAGACTATCAACATGACTCCAATGAAGTACTGAAGCATTTTTTGACGCGTCTAAATCGCTTTCCGCTATTTATTACGTTCGGTGGTGGTTTTACCAATGAAGAAGTGGAACCGTTTTTTCAGAAGGAAAATCTGTTCTACACAAAGATTCAACCAGATAAGAGCAGTCCTTTTTATAGTGTTCAAGTGAACGATGCGAGCGAACTTGAGCGTCTGCTGGACAAAACGTATTGGTATGCGGCAGTAAACGATTTTTACTTCCTATCCTTTATGAGTCTCCTGACGTTTGAGCGGAAAATGGTCAAAGGATGGTTCTTTAAAAGAGAACAGATTGTTCCCGTCATTCATGCGACGGAAGAAATGTCATTCATCACGATGGAGCATGATTTCATGGGCTACTATCTATTTTCGAATGAAGCTTGTTTTGATAGTGAAGACAAGGTAAAAGCGTTTCTTCCAAAAGGAGAAGGCATCGACTACTATGATTGACATTCATAGGAGCGATATAAAGGAGGACGATCATGTTTGGGATTAGTACGAGTTTAAAAGAAGTGCCAGAAAACGAAAAAGAGATTCTCCCATTTCCGAGTCACGTCCAACACTTTTTAAGAGAAGAATTCGCAAGTACATCCAATCGCTGTGACCTCTTGATTGATCTCGATCCTTACGGCGATAAGTTGTTTAGCGCGAGAGAAGTGAACGAGTTGATTGGAATTTGCGAGCTGCTTATTCAACGCTATTGCACACCAAAGGAAGCGTGGAGGATGAATCAAGCGAAATATTATGCGAGGGAGCCGTGGATGATACATCAATCAGATAAACGAATCATGGAACTACATCAATTTTTAGAAGTGTTGAAGCGGATGTGTATCGCATCTGTCCATCAGAATACGTTGGTTTGTTTTTGGGGCGACTAAACGATTGAATATTAAAGAATATATATAAATTGGAGTTTTGAAAAGTGAGAAAAAAGCTGAAGATAACGGGAATCATAGCAGGTGTAAGTCTTTTGATATATGTCGTGTGGACAATCTACCGACTATTTTTCTTGGTTGATATCAATGTTGTACCAAAAGAAGAGTATATCTCGAAAAGTAGCTCGCCCGATCAGGTGTACACGATTCGCTTTTACCGCGCGAATGGTGGCGCGACGGTAGATTATGCGATGCTCGGTATTATGGAGAATAAGAACGGAGAAAAGCGCAGAATGTACTGGGAGTACCCTTGTCGCGAGATAAAAGAAGTGAAGTGGTCGAAGGATACGGTGACGATCAATGGCACAAAAATCAAGATATGGAGTCAAGTGTATGACTTCAGAGAGGGCATATACGAAGCAGATTAAGAGGAATATCGAGATGATGGTATGCATTCAGCAAATATTGTGTACGATCGCGTGACGTAGCTGTTAGAAACCAAGCATGTAAGGATGATGATTACCGATTGCTTGGTTTCTTCAACAAATAACGAGGTGGTGGACCGAAAGATTGCTCCGCTTCGAAATATGCCAATTCGCCTGGAATACAGGAAATGATCGAGGCAAATCCAAAGCCGATGGCGTGTTCGAGTGCTTCACGGAGAGGTAACGTTTTCCCGCTGATCAACTCGTTTTCTGATAAACAATAGCACGTATCCGGTGCACCATGCTGCTTCAATAAATCATATGTATCGTCTGGCCATGAATTAGGTGGTTTGATTTCAATCAAATAATCATTCTTCAGCATGCTTAAATATCGGTGATCTAACCGCTGAAGCGCCATATCTCGTTTTTTTGGAGTGAACAATTCATGTAGAACGCGCTCTTGAACGCGCTTGACGAAAAACGATTGGACGAGTACTCTTTCTTGTTCTTTATCCATGTTTTCATTTCCTTTCTACTTCATCTATCGTACCGAATCAATTACATCCACTCATTGAATTCATTTTACATGACAAGGAGTCGAATCATGCACTATTTATCAGCAGGATATCATCTCATCCTACCAACCCTTCGAAAAGAGTACATGGACAAGACGATTGTTCCAGAATCCGTGCTATCCGTAAGTGAATGCATCTGTACGCACTATCCTGACATCAGTATCTTATGGGGAAACTCGGAAGTAAAGAAAGACCGTTATATGGAGCAACTCGGTCTATCACTTAACACCTTTCTGTTACTGGAACAATGGATAGAAGAACAGCGAAAGACAGGAGATGTGTTATTTCCTCAAGTGTTCTCTAACTTAAATGCTGCGCAGACGTTCGTAGACCGTTTTTTGAATCATCTTGCTGACATACGTATCATCAGCATCGGTTTACCCGAACAATATAAAGTGGATTTTCTTGAAGATGTAGCGGCTTTCAGTAGTAAAAATCCCGAGCCTTATGGAGTCGAAAAAATGTTATCCCAACATCTCAGCCCTGACATGGATGGTGCCAAAAAAATCGGGTACGAAGTCTTAGGAGTCGATTCGGGATCATTTCATTCGTATTTGTGTAACGGACTGGAACGCGATTTCAGTCACCATTTCAACTTATCACTAAACAGCCGTGGTTTAATACATACGTTCGAAGAAGCGGATCGTTACTCAGATTATTGTAATGAATTAGGCGAGGTGACAGAAGCAGTCTTGTGGCTTCCATGGGCGATTTTTGAATATGAACGGAGCAATTAAAAGTAAAGATGCTGCTAATCAAGTAACAATGTTTAGCGTAATGGATCAGGAGGATAAAAAACGATGGATTCGACCGAACAATTAGAGCAGCATGTAAATCAATTAAGAAATACACTTTATGAATTCGAAAAGAAGATGGAACGCAAATTTTCGATTGAGGAATGGCGGTACCTTCTGGAGAACGGATTAAATAGTCTTTTGAGCACACGTGAAGACATACAGCAAATGATTTCAAAGCTCTCCATTCGAACGAAAAAAAGGGCTACTCGTTGGAAGCTATCATCTGGAGTTGTCTATGCGATTCCGTTACCTCGACTTGGAGGGTACGGATATGCAGAAATGAGAATCTCTAAAGATGAGAATCATGAGACTGGAAAGATAGAGTCTATGGATTACATCCAATACTATAATCTTAGAACAGAAAGAATTCTTTCACTCCAGGAGTTAGACCAAAAGAATCCTGAGACTTGTATCATCATGGATACGGGGTATTACGGGATTACAGAAGGAGAATGGATCGTACTTGGAAAACGGCATCGGGAAGAAACGTTTGAGACGCCATTACTATTTGGTAGTGTACCTAGCTTAGATTCTGATGAAGAATACTACTACATTACTCGAGGTATTTATGGAGAAAGAATGTTTGTGGAAGAGGAAAAGGCACGAGCGGTAATCAATCCCTCAGGAACATGGGGTGATCGAGCAGCTGTATACGAATTCGAAGACCGATTGAAAGAGTTGAATGACTTTAAAAACACATTATATGATGATGAGGAACAAACCATTGGAGAATAAAGATCAATTAGAACTGTATGTAAATCAATTGAGAAATACACTTCACGAATTCGAAAAGAAAATGGATCACGAATTTTCTGTTGAAGAGTGGCGTTACCTGCTCGAACATGGACTAAATAGCTTATTGAGTACACGAAAAGATGAACAACAAGTGATTTCAAGCGTCTCGATTCGTATGAAAAAGAAACCTTCGCGATGGAATTTATCATCAGGAGTTGTCTATGCGATTCCTTTACCTCGACTTGGAGGGTATGGATATGCAGAAATGAGAATCTCTAAAGATAAGAATCATGAGACTGGAAAACTAGAGTCTATGGATTACATCCAATACTATAATCTTAGAACAGAAAGAATTCTTTCACTCCATGAGTTAGATAAAAAAAATCCTGAACCTTGTATAGTCATTAGAACGGGTTACTATGGTATAAAAAATGGGGGATGGATTGTACTTGGAAGACACCATCGAGAAGAAGGAACATTTTTAACTCCGTTGTTATTTGACACTTTAGAATCGAATGATGAAGAGTATTTCATCACGAAAGGCTTATGGGGAGAGAAAATTTTTGTGGATGAAAAAGAGGCTAAAGCAGTCGTAAATCCATATGGTTCAAGTGGGGATATAGCTGCTGTTTACAAATACGAAGAACGATTAAAAGAAATCAATGACAACTTGAAATGACTATTTATGTTGGAATCACAGATTGGTTTAGAAGTATTAAAACGATACCTAAACGGAGGTTTATTTAATGAATTATCTTGATCATTTAGAACAGCATTGCGGAGAATTCACGGAAGCATTTCCAATTGAGGAACTTGAACAAAAGAACGTCCAAATCTTGAAATTCAAAGATGCACCATTTAAGGAAACCTATACGATTGCATCCCTTGGATTACTTTTTCATCCACTCCAAACGGAAGATGATTCACTGATGCATCAAGAAATAATGATGTCAGCGGAACAACCAGACGTTCAAGACGAGATCATTTATTTACTCTGGCAATTGGCTGAGTACGCTATGAGAACAGGACATGCATTTAATGTAGCAGAGTATTATCCACTCCCTGAAGGAATATTTGAAAAGTATCAGTTCTCATCTGTTTATGTCACAAGTCCTGTGTACTTTGATGAATCCTTCTGCTTATTTGAAACAGATTCTAACATTGGGAACGAGCCTGACACCGTATTGCCAGTATGGTTCGTACCGATTTTTGAATCCGAAGAGAAATATATTGAAAAGTATGGAGCAGATCGATTCGAAGATCTTTTGTTTGAGACAGATGAGTTAGTAGATTTTAATCGTAGGCCTTTAATCTAAAGAAAGTAAAGATGCAAAAACACCTCTGATGTTAGTACTTTTCTTAAAAGCGTACTATTCAAGTCAAGAGGTGTTTCGTATTTCCTCAAAATTTAAGACTAGATCACTTTAAACGTACGTGAGTTCTAGTCATCTTATTTATAGATACCTCTACGATGTCCGATTTCAAGAATCAAGATTATGACTTTTTCATCTTGGATGTAAGCAATAAGACGATAGTCTCCGATGCGATACCGCCATTCACCTGAACGATTCGAAACGAGTCCTTTACCATGACGACGCGGATCATCCGTCCCGACCAGATTTTTCTTGATCCAGGACGAAAATTCCGCGCTTGTTGGGGATCCATTTTCTTGAGAGATTTTTGAGCCCCGCGCTCGAATTCTACATTATAAGCTGTCATTCTAAATCAAGTTCCTTCATCATGTCGTCGAAAGATATCGCTTCTGATTTTTTACGGTGTGCTGCCATGGAATCATGATAGAGTTGCAAATCGATTTCGTCTTCGATACGGTCGAGGACGGCATCGCGAACGAGTGTAGAAATCGTGATGTTCTTTGCCTTCGCATATTCCTTGATGAGTCGTGTATCCTGATCATCCAGACGTACGGAAATGGTACTCATGATTATCAGCTCCTTTGTAATACATTGTAATACATATTCCGGTAGTAGTCTAGAAATGGCACCGATTTAAAATAGGATTGAACCTGTTATAACTAGTATGAAAATGATGAATAAGTATGAAAAAAGAAAGGCTGCTGTATCGCGTGCCTTTCTTTTTGTATAAGACGTCGCACACGCTGAAATGCTCATGTGGAGGATCATAAATACACGGAAATACTATACAACGCTGCGAAAAATAATGAGATCGAGACGCCTAATCCAAGATAGAGGGTCTTGATGGAGTCTTGGGTTGATCGGATGACGTACACCAACAATCCCACGAAAAGGAGGCTGATTGCCATCAAGAAGAGGGATATCATGGTCGGCTCGAACCGGATATCAGAATAGGTGAAACGCAAGCTAGGGAAAAGAACCCCTGACAGTGGACCAGCCCCGCTGGAGTGAAGAGTATCCTTGATCGAGTGAGGGGGTTCCTGTTGACCGAGCCACGCAGTCGCTGTGAAGAGAAGCAGGATCAAGATGCCTTCCATGCGCATCCGCATCCGTCGGACTTCAAACGATCGTTCAGGAGACGCGTAACTCCACTTCCCGTTCATGATACCGATGATCAGCACGGATAGAATCAGGACGTGTTTCCAGAGTAAGGCTTGTCCATACGGTAAAATCCAGGAATCGGAATACTCCTCTACCTGCACGACGACAGACATCAGATAGATGCCGGAACCGACGATCAGTAAGAAACATAGCGTCACGAGTGGTTTGAACCATTCGAGGAAGATGCCCCAGTTACGGTCTGATGGACTCCAAAAGCCGAGTATGAGCAATCCACCGGTCCAGATGAAGACGGCGAGTGCGTGAATAGAATGTACGAGCATGCCTTCTGCCCCTTTGATGCTAGAGGCGTGCCCGGACCACGCGAACGTAACGACCATCGCCATAACAAGGAATACCCCTAGTTTTATACGTCCAGGACTGAGTGATGAACGATTGATGACGATGAGAAGGAGTACACTCCAGAGAGCCATCAGAATCCAAGCGTTCCCTGCCTCGAATGTAAGTAACACGGATTGCAGTGTTATCCAAAAACCGATCTCTTCATATAAATACAGTACGATTAGTAAGACGGACAGGGAAAAGGATAACAGCATCAGCACGATGAGCATGCGAACCCAGCGGATTGAAAGCGATACGTCAGGTCGGTAAGAACGAGGGATGAGCTGGACGGAAAAGAAACCGATCAACAGCGCAAGACAACCGTAGAGGAGCGTATCGCCGATCAGATAGAGCGCGGTCATCGCTTCCGCCCCTTCCCGATAAATCAGATCAGCTCGTCCAAACATTCACCGTTTCCGGGATGGACTGTAGTAGCTGTGCTAAGACGATCGAACAACACTTTCAAAAGATGCAAAATGTCCAGACCGTCACAGTTTCGTTTGCCCGTGGGGAGATGGAAATCGACCATCAGCTGGATGCTCGACAAGTCCAAAGCGAGCTGAACAAGATCGGTTTCGATGGATACGTCAAGGGAAAGAAAATGTCCGAGGCACCGGTCCGGTCGTTCGAGGGGATCTCCTTGATCCTGTCCGGGATTTTGATTGGTCTGGGATTGCTCATCCAAACGAGCGGAGTAGCGTATCTTCCGAATGTTTTGTACGGTATCGCCTTGATCCTCAGTGGGGGGAGAGTTTTCCGGAGTGCCTATTATGCCGCCCGTGCCCGCTCACTCGACATGAAAGTATTGATGAGCGTAGCAGCCATCGGTGCCGCATGTATCGGGGAGTGGCTCGAGGGAGCGACCGTCGTCTTCCTCTTTGCCATCGGCAATTTGCTTCAGAATCGCTCCCTTGCGCGGACGCGCAATTCCATTCAGAAACTGATCGAACTGTCTCCGAAGGAAGCCTTCGTGCTGACGGACGGGGACGTTAGACGTAAACCGGTGGAAGCGGTGCGAGTCGGAGAAATCCTCCGGATTCGACCAGGTGATCAGGTTGCACTGGACGGCACGATCCTGAACGGGACGACGACCATCAATCAAGCACCGATCACGGACGAATCGATTCCTGTCGATAAGAAGGAAGGCGATCACGTATTTGCTGGAACGCTCAACATGGATCGTTCGTTCGACATGATCGTCGAGAAGACGTATCAAGAGACGACGCTTGCGCACATCATTGAACTGGTCGAGGAAGCGCAGGATAATAAAGCACCGAGTGAAGCGTTCATCGATCGTTTCGCGAAAGTGTATACACCGTTCGTCTTCCTAGGTGCATTGTTGCTGATGATCGTCCCACCTTTACTCCAACTTGGTAGTTGGGGAGAGTGGTTCTATAAGGGGTAGCGTCAGGAAAATGCGGATTTACAATGCTAAGGAAATTCCCATACTAAAAAGCCAAATTTCTCAACATCAATTGAGAAATTTGGCTTTTTCCGTTGCTCAGTTAAAGCGTCCTTTAGTTGTATATTTCCTGTTAATATCCCTTTTGAAGCATAACATTGTTTTCAATGATCGCACCCGATAGTTGACGCCCATTTTAGAACCTATTCTTTGATTTTCAATAAGCGTAAACTGTTTAATGTTACAAGTAAAGTTGCTCCCATATCAGCAAATATAGCTATCCAAAGTGTTAACCAACCGGGCATGACCAAAAGTAATGCCACTAATTTAATCGCCAAAGAGAAGGTAATGTTTTGCTTGATGATTGCTAAAGCCTTACGGCTTAATTTTATTGTATATGGCAATTTACTCAAATCATCAGACATTAAGGCGATGTCAGCCGTTTCTAAAGCTGTATCAGTTCCAGCACCACCCATTGCTACACCAACGGTAGATGCCGCAAGGGCTGGAGCATCATTCACGCCATCTCCGACCATCCCCACACTTTGATGTTTTTCTCGAAGTTCTTTAATAAAATTAAGCTTATCTTCTGGAAGTAAGTCAGCTTTAATATCCGAAACACCAGCTTGTTTTCCGATGGCTGTTGCCGTTCTTTGGTTATCGCCTGTTAGCATCACTGTTTCGATTCCCATATTGTTCAACTTGCCGATAACTTCTTTAGACGATTCCCTCATTTCATCGGCTACGGCAATAAACGAAAGAATTTCTTTTTCTGTTCCTAACACCATCACCGTTTTACCTTGAGTTTGCATATCGGCAATTTTTTCTTTCCTATCGCTTGAAATGCTTCCGTGTAATTCCTCAAAAAGATTTGGACTTCCCACATAATACATTTCATTATTTATTTTGGCTTTAACGCCTTTACCTGTAATGGATTGAAAATCCTCTACTGTTACTTCGTTGAATTTTAATCCATTTTCTTCTGCTTTTCGCATAATCGCTGAAGCAAGAGGGTGCTGTGATCCTTTTTCAATGGCTGCTGTTATGGTCATTAATTCATTTTCATTTCTACCATATGTCACAATGTCTGTTACAGCAGGAATCCCTTTGGTTAATGTTCCTGTTTTATCAAAGGCTATCGCTTTTAAGTGTCCTGCTTCTTCTAAATGGATACTACCTTTAATTAAAACACCATTTTTCGCTGCATTTCCTATTGCTGTAACCACAGCAACTGGAGTTGAGACTACTAAGGCACAAGGACAACCAACCACTAATACAGCTAAGCCTTGATAAATCCATTGGCTCCAGTCTCCGCCAAATAATGGTGGAACTACCGCAATTAAAAGAGCTAGTATGACAATAGCTGGTGTATAGTATTTTGCAAATTTATCGACAAACGCTTGAGAAGGGGCCCGTTCTGCTTGGGCTTCTTCTACCAAGTGAATGATTTTTGAAAGAGTAGTATCTTCAACTCGTTTTGTTACTTTAACCTCAAGTAACCCTTCTTCATTCAAGGTTCCTGCAAATACTTCATCATTTGTGGTTTTCGTTACTGGAACACTTTCACCTGTAATCGCAGCCTGATTTAATGTCGATGTACCTTTAACCACTATTCCATCCATTGCTAACTTTTGACCGGGCTTAACAATCATGATGTCTCCAACTTGAATATCATCAACATGAATCATCATTTCTTCATTGCCTCGTCGAATTAACGCTTCTTTTGGGGCAATATCCATTAAAGATTCAATAGATTGACGTGCTTTATCCATTGAATAACGCTCTAATGCTTCACTAATCGCAAATAGGATAACAACGGTTGCCCCTTCACCCCATTCACCAATGATTGCAGCTCCTATAATTGCAATAGTCATAAGCGTATTCATATCGAAATTTAATCTGCTTAGATTTTTGAGACCTTTAATGAATAACGAATATCCACCGATTAAAATGGACGCTGCATAACCAATTGTCGGTAGAACATGCTCTTCACCATACTGCTCTCCTAAGAACCAGCTAACTACAAGTAAAAGAGCTGATATATATACCTTAATGTTTTCTTTCTGCTTCCAAAAAGGTTCTCGTTCTACCCTTTGTTCTTTTTCATCTCGAATTTTTAAATTTTCAAATGCTCCTGCTTTTTCTAATTCTTCAATGGTTGTCGTCCCTTTAACATAAACTTTAGATGCTCCGAAATTTACTTTCGCATCCTGAACACCGGGAAGTTCTTTAACATTATTTTCAAAAATGGCTGCACAGTTAGTACAAGTAAATCCTTGAACACGATAGGCTTTCATTTCTTCTTCAGACAGTTTTGCTTTCCCACTAGACATTGATCTTCACCTCTTTCTTATGTGCCAATGCAATCATCATAATTTGTCTGATATGCTCATCATCTAATGAATAAAATGCAAGTTTTCCCTCTTTTCGAAACTTAACAATCCCTTGCTTATGGAGCGTTCGCAGGTGATGAGAGGCATTTGCAACCGTAACACCTATAATATTTGCTATATCACACACACACAGTTCGTCATCTTGACATAAAGCATAGGTAATTTTTGCTCTGTTTTCATCTGCAATAGCTTTTAACATTTGGGCAACACTAGAAATATCTACTGTCTGTAAATTACCTTGTATTCGATTGACCTTTTCTTCGTCATAACAATAAATTTCACAAGTATCTTTCTTAATCACATTCTCACCCCAATATCATTCAAGTGTTTATTTGAATATAGTATAACAATTTTTAATAATTCATTCAAGTGTTTATTTGAATGAGTAAAAAAATTCATAAAAAAAGAATTGGAGTACCCAATTCTAATAACAAAATAACCAAACTGCATAAGACTTTAAGTACATAACATTATCTGGCCAATTAATGGAATAGGACTGAACTATTTGTTCTCTTCCGATAGCTTTCTATATAATGAAGCCCTAGACACATTTGTAATTTCACAAATTTGATTTACAGTCATATTTCCTTCTTTATATAGCTTTACTGCATAATTCATTCCCGCATGATTTTTATGATATTTCTTTATCCGACCTTTAAACTTTCCTTCTTTCTTAGCCATCTCAATCCCTTCACGTTGACGCATACGGATAAGATCTCTCTCTAACTGGTTAACACCAGTCATTACTGTAATTAAGAATTGGCTGTATGGATTATCCTCTGATAAATCTAGCCATGTATCCTTGAATGATTTTAAGCTGGCTTTTTTCCTTCGTATGTAATCGATCAATTCAAATAAATCTTGTGTACTACGAGTAATTCGAGTTAAATCTGTAACATAAATGGTGTCACCATCTTGTAAGTCCTCTAACATTTTTTGAAGTTGCTCACGTTCCTTCGTTGCCCCAGAAACTTTTTCTTCGTATATAATATCCATTCCGAATTCGCTTAGCTGCTGAAATTGTCTTGAAGGGTTTTGACTAGTTGAACTGACACGTACATAACCAATTTTCCGCAAAATATCACC
The DNA here is from genome assembly GCF_050846835.1 of Exiguobacterium sp. TDN 0502. Lineage (NCBI taxonomy): Bacteria > Bacillati > Bacillota > Bacilli > Caryophanales > Exiguobacterium > Exiguobacterium sp. TDN 0502. Next base: position 19,132 of record NZ_JBOZGJ010000023.1, read on the forward strand.
TCACTTTTGAGACAAGTCTTATGAGACGCTAGATCACAGCAATCCACTTCAAAATAAATGACTTGATGAAGTCGCTTCAGATCATAGAAAAACCCTCATTTCGACGTCGAAATGAGGGTTTTTCTATGATCTGAAAAGATGCTGTCTTAGGACATCCTCTCTTCTTTTTTTAGGTTACAAATAGTTCAATGGGTTGACACTATTCGCTGCAGAATAACTGCTGTATTTATAACTGTTTTTATGAATCTCAAAGTGTAAATGATTTCCGAACGAGTTTCCTGTATTCCCAACTGTTCCAATCTTCATACCTTTAGAGACTGTCTGACCACTTTTTACCGAAAGACTATTCATATGAGCATAAAAGGTTACGTATTTTTGATTCTTTAGACTATGTGAAATCATAACGTGTTTACCATATGCACCGCTGTTTTTAGAGATAGTGACTTTTCCACTCGCAGAAGCATAGACAGGTGTGCCTTTTGTTGCAGCTAGATCAACGCCATTATGGAATGTATAACCGTAAGCGCCATTAGATTTTCCGTATCCTTGGGTCAGCCTCCCTTTAGTAGGAGAAGCAAAAAGAGACTCATTATACGTCATTTTTTTTGCAACGTGGCTCTTATATTTTTTTAGGTAAGAACTATAGATATACCGTGTGTTCCCTTTGTAAAGTACTTTTGTCCAAGCTCCTTTTTTTCCTAAATAAGAAAAAGTCTGACCAGTGTTAGTCACGCCGACTATATTGTAATTGAGAGAAGGACCAGTCCGAACACGGAGATTGTCTGTCTTTACTTTTACTTTATATGCACTACTTGCTTCAACTTTTGGGCTATGCATTGAAAAAGTTGTTGTGAGTAAGACGCTAGAAGCGATAAGTATTACCTTGTTTTTCATTAGTTGTACTCCTTTAAAGATAAAGATACGGTGACAAACGATTTGTTAAAAGGAGTATAGCATCACTATATTACAAAAAAGTGTATCAAATTCATTTCAAAAATTGATACGAGATTTAATCAAAAAATGCATAGTTTTTTCACAAACAGATTTTATGTTTAAAATTAAACACATTTCTTTTTTATACATCTTAAAAAAAGATTTATTTTTTAGAGTTCGGGAGGAATTTGATGGAGTTATCTTTTTTGTTAGCTTTTGGAGCAGGGTTTTTATCTTTTATCTCGCCATGTTGCCTAGCTTTGTATCCTGTTTTTCTATCTTACATTACAGGAATTTCAGTTACAGAGTTAAAAGAAAATAAAAAGTGGAACTGGAATGGTGTTCCCCATACATTCGTTTTCTTACTTGGATTTTCGAGCGTATTTTTAGTGATGGGTTTTTCAACGTCATATTTGGCTGATTTTTTTATAGTGTATAAAGATGTTCTACGGATGAGCGGTGCACTTATTTTATTCATATTCGGTGTTATTTTAACTGGTCTGTGGACCCCAATATTTTTACTTAAAGAGCGAAGAATGAACTTAGGAAAAAGAAAGCGTGGTTATATCGGAACGTTTATTGTCGGAGTCGGATCGGCTGCTGGATGGACTCCTTGTACAGGACCAATCCTCGCTGGAGTTATTGCTTTGATCGCCACGAATCCTAGTAATGGATTTTTATATATGCTCTTTTATGTACTAGGTTTTTCTATTCCATTTTTCTTGATGTCGTTTTTGGTCGGGAAATCCAGATACTTAATGAATTATTCTTCAAAGGTTATGAAAATAGGTGGCTGGTTTATGATTTTATTAGGTATCATATTGTATTTCGATGGTCTGACGAAACTAACTACAATATTGATTGATTTTACAGGGTTTAGAGGGTTCTGACGCTCTATTTTCTATTTCGAAAGGAGATGCATCGTAAATGTCTCGTGAAAATGTCCTGATAATGGGAGTAGAGGAAAACTGGAAAGTGATGTATTTTGCAATAGGTTTGTGCAGTAAATTGCAGAAAAAAGTACAGAACTTTGCCAGTACATATTTAATTTCTTGA
>NZ_JBOZGJ010000024.1:0-17269 GCF_050846835.1 Exiguobacterium sp. TDN 0502
GAAGCAGGAAAACTGGCTTGTGTCTCGCCTGAGGAAAGGGCGTGAAAAGACGAGTCATTCTTTTTTGAGTCAACCCCGTTTTCAAATTCATGAAGATATTTTTTCTTGTTTCGCAGCAGATTTTTTCATACGCGGGAAACCGAAGAAAATGGCAATTGATCCACAGATGAAGAGCAGGAACGGATAGAACAGATACGGGATCAGTTCAGGTGAAGCCGTCTTCGTTAATTCTGCTGCAATCAAAAGCTGTGCACCGTAAGGAATGATCCCTTGGATACCACAAGAGAAGATGTCGAGAATACTTGCAGATTTCTTTCGATCGACGTCATACGTGTCGGCAATCTCGGCAGCGAGCGGTCCGGCGACCAAAATGGAAATCGTGTTGTTGGCCGTTGCGAGGTTCGTTGCGCTGACGAGTGCCGCCATGCTGAATTCGGCGCCGCGACGCTTAGAAATCTTGCGCGTCAACATCTCCTTCAGGTAGGCAATACCACCGTTAAATGTAATCAAGCTGACAAGACCCCCCATGAGAAGCGTCAAGATGGAAATCTCCGCCATCCCTAACATCCCTTCAGACATCGAAAGGACGAAGCCGCTTAAACCAAAGCTACCGTCGACCATTCCGATGATGCCGGTGAGTAACGTTCCCCCGATGAGGACGAGGATGACATTGACGCCAAAGATCGCAAGAACGATGACGGCGAGGTATGGAATCAATTTGTAGAACTCGAATGCCTTAGCTTCGACGACATCCCCTGATCCGGAAACGAACGCCAGTAGGATGATTGTCAGGATAGCAGCCGGAAGAACGATCATGAAGTTCGTCCGGAACTTATCACGCATGTTCGTTTTTTGTGTCCGGACGGCAGCGATTGTCGTATCGGAGATAAATGACAAGTTATCGCCAAACATCGATCCCCCGACGACGGCAGCAGCTGCGATCGCAACGTTGATGTCTGTCGCTTCATGAATACCGAAAGCGATCGGTGCAAGGGCGGCAATCGTTCCGGTAGAGGTTCCCATTGCCATCGAGATGAAGGCAGCGATGATGAATAGTCCGCTCATGAGGAGCGATGGCGGTAAGAACGTCAAGGCAGCATTGACGGTTGCATCAATCGCACCGATCGCTTCTGCCGTTCCGGAGAACGTCCCGGCTAATAAGAAGATGAAGACCATGATCATGATGTCTGGATTTCCGGCACCGGTTGCAATCCGTTCGACCGTTTGATTAATCGATCCTTTCGTCGTCACGGCAGCAAAAATTAAAGCGATCAAAGCGGCGATGAGAATCGGGAATTTGTAAAAGTCGTCATAGAAGATCCCGGCTCCGATGAAGAGGACCAGGAACACGACGAGCGGAAGCAGTGCCCATTTGTTAGGCGTGATCGTTTCATTCATTGTTGACACCTCGTTTCTCAAAGATACAAAAAAAGACCCCTTCGCAAGAAAGAAGGCGGTCTTTATCGAGTAAAGACGCTCTTCTTATCTCTCAAGCTTACGCTTGCTGGATTTGGCACAGTACGAATCAAATCGTCCGCTGCCGAAACATCATTGGGCCAGTCCCTCCGTTTCTCGCGATAAAAAGAAGTCATTCAATTGTCTAAAACACGTTTCTTACCGTACCGCATTGAGTAACGCGTGTCAACTGTACTTTACTGAAGTGCTTGTTTTAATGTCGCAACGTTTTCTTCCATCAACTTGAAATACGAGCTGTTTTGTTGCGCTTTCGTCACTGACTCGAGATTATGGATCGTCACCGATTCAGCGCCGATTTCTTTTTGGATGACACGCGCGACCTTCGGTGAGACTGTCTCTTCGAAAGCGACGTATTTCAAATCATGCATCCGGGCTTCCTTGACTAACGCCGCTAGCTGTTTTTGTGACGGTTCATCTGACGGGGAGATACCTGCAATCGGAAGTTGTGTAAAACCATATCGTTCAGCGAGATAACCGTATGCAGCGTGCGTGACGAGAAGTTCCTTTTTCGAGCCGTCAGTGACGGCCTGCTTGAACTCTTTATCTAATGCATCAGCTTGTTGATCGAAGGATTTCAAGTTTTTTTCGAACGTTGCCTTCTCTTTTGGTACTTCTTTTGACAGTGCAGTCGTAATCGAGCGTGCCATCGCTTTGGCATTGACCGGATCAAGCCAGACATGCGGATCGTATTTTCCGTGGTCGTGCCCGTCTTCTTCGTATGCGTGTTCATCCGTTGCATGATCATCATGTCCGTCTTCTGCGTGCGCATGAAGAGTGGCATCGGATTCAAGCAAGTGGACATCTTTACTTGTCTCGACAAAACGGACGTCCGTTCCTTTTAAGCTCTCTTGAATTTTTTTGGAGTACGGTTCGAGTGTCGTACCTGTCAAAAGGAACAAGTCCCCTTTAGCAATCTCGGTCAGTTGCTTGGAAGTAGGTTCATATGAGTGAGGATCTGCACCCGGTGGAACGATCATCTTGACGTTTACCTGATCACCACCGATTTCACGGGCGATGGCAGCCGTTGCGAACGTCGATGTGTAGACTTCCGTCTGGTTGTCATCTGAAGTCGACGAATCAGTGTTCGATCCGCAAGCGGCGAGGATACTTGCGCTCGCCAGTGCGACGGTTAAAGCAGGAATGACTTTTTTCATTTTATATTCCCTCCGTTGTTAAAACGTAATAATTCCGATTTGGACTTTTTCACTATAGCGGAACGTCCGTGAGGCGTCAAGTAGGAATACTAAGACGTTCGACTTCTTTTAAAACGGGGTAAAAGAATAACAAAGTGAAGAATCTCGTAGTGTATTTTGGAGGTGATCAAGTGAAACGGGAAACGGCATGGCTGATGGGGGGAGCTGCGTTATTAACGACAGCTGCAGCAGGAGCGAGCATCTGGAATAACTACGGTGCGTTGCTTCGCTGGACGGAACCTGAATTGCCAATTACAGAAAAACAACTTGCACCGCGGACGCTCGTTTATAAAGAGACGGGGAACTGTACTTTACAGCTCGACCTCTATTATCCACCCGGAGACGGACCATTTCCGGTAGCTATCTATGCCCATGGGGGAGCATTCGTACGTGGAGAGCGGAAGGATATGTTTTGCTTCAGTCCCATCGTAGATCGGTTGCTTGAGCTTGGAGTGGCTGTTTGTAGCATTGATTACCGTTTATTCGAAGAAGGCAGTTATTTTCCGGACAACTTAGAAGATGTACGTGATGCTTTATGTTTTTTGAATCAGCAAGCGGAAGAGCTACGCATCCTTCGGGGACGCATGATGGTATGGGGTGATTCGGCTGGCGCTGCCTTGATGTTGACGACGGCACTTGCCCCGTCTGCCTTTATCGGTGAACGAGATGAGCGGCAGATGCCGCTGATCAGTGGTGTCGTTGCGTTGTATCCGCCTACGAATTTCTTACTGTTCAACTTCATTCAGACTTGGATTGCTCATATTAAATTCTATAAGGGTGGAAGAGAGGAATGGCGGAAGTTAATGACACATGTCTCGCCAGTGACGCATTTGACGTCTGATGCCCCCCCGATCATGCTCCTGCACGGAAAAAAAGATCCGATCGTTCCGTTTTCGCAGGCGTTGCATTTTGTTGAAAAAGGAGCGGATGTCGGAGCGGATGTCCGACTATTCTCATTTCCAAACGGTACGCATTCCCTTGCGAGTTTCGCCCAAACCGAAAATCCTCTGAAACTTGAACGGTTACTTGAACGAATCGAACGTTTTACCTGTCAAGTCCTGCTGTTACCACCAAGACAACTTCCGGATGAAAAACATGATACAATCAGTCATATTTCTTGAATGAAGGAGACAGAGACATGACTGAAATTTGCTTAGTGCGCCATGGTCAGACGGATTGGAACTTAAACGAACGGATCCAAGGAAGAGAAGATATCCCGTTGAATGCAACGGGAAAAAGACAAGCGGAACTTAGTGCCGCTTATCTAGCGAATGAAAAGTGGGATGTGTTGCTTGCAAGTCCGTTATCACGCGCCGTTGAAACGGCCGAAATCATCGGTCGTGCTGTTGGGTTAACGATCACAGCAACGGACGAACGACTCGTCGAACGCGAATTCGGTGCTGCTTCAGGGGAACCGGTCGCAGCCATCTATGAGGCTGTCCAAGCGAACGATACGACACGCGTGCCGGGACTTGAAACGGAGCAGGCAATCCAGGAGCGCGTGTTCGAAGTGTTACAGGAAGTGACGCAACAATATGGAGGCAAACGGATTTTAATCGTCTGCCACTCCCATACGATCAAGGCAGCCTTATCATCGATCGATGAGACGTTCAGCTACCGGACGCCTTTGAAAAACGCCTGTGCGAATTATATCCGCTATACGGATTACTATACGATCGACCGGATCAATGTAGCGGATCATATTACGGATGAAGTCGAAAAACCTTAAGAAACCGGTGCTTCCGGGTGTTCAGCGAGATATTGCTTGAATGTTTCCTTAGCGATACTCGTGATGTGCGCCCCGCGTTTGGAACGACGGTCCTTATATTCTTGGATGAGTTCTTCTCCCTTGAAGCCGTCCTCGACGACTTCCCGTAAAATCGATTCGGATAAATCATTTTTCATCATGACCATCTTACCGGTGAAGACGTAAGAGACATGTTCACTTAAGGCAGTCCGTTCAAGAGGCGTGACGATCATCGCGGCAGGGTCATTATCGGGTCGTGAGATCGTGATTTCGATCAAGGCACGTAAATGTTTTGCGAACAGTTCATCGATGATCGGTTGTTCGCTCGGTGCCACGACGATTTCAGCTACCCATTGAGCAGTCTGTTCCGTACTGACGGTCAAGCCGTCCTGAATGGCGACAGGAATGGTCGTATCGCGCCCTGACTCGTCCATTAAAATGCGTAGTGTGCATAGCTTAAAGGTTTTCATGGAAAAATGCCCTCCTTCGATCACTAACGATTTTTCTACAGTATACCGTGAGGAAAGTGGAACGGGAAACTTTTCCTGACGAAAGTCGTATGAACTATGTTTAAATAAGACTAGATATTATTAACAGGAGGATCGTTCATTATGCCGCAAGTACTCATTGGAATATTAGGAATCCTGGGTATCGTACTACTTGCCCATCATATCATCATGTATTGGCATGCTGAACCGACAGACCGCCCGACGCTTGCATACCGCATTGCGCTCCTGATTGCCTGTTTGCTACTCATTAGTGGAAGTGATCATTTAATCAGTATTTTTTACGCAGATTCCTTAGCCGAATTCGGTCAACGCATCACGTATATCGTCTTCATCGGAGGTGCGCTCGGTTTCGCGTGGTACTTTCGTAAGAAGATGGAACAAGCGCCATCAGAAATGACACCTGTCGGAAACGAAGCAGGATTGACATGATAAAAAGCGCCATTCGTCCAGACGAATGGCGCTTTTCTTATACCTTATTTTAAACCACTGGCAAGTCGTGTATCCCGAATCATGTCGAGTTTGAGCTTCCAGAGGCGGTCGCTGAATGTGACGGCATAAATCTCTGGTAAACGGAGCCGTTTGTATTCTTCCCACAGGCGTCCGATCTGTGTCTCGTGGAAATGGCGGCTCTCTTCAATCGTCGGTACTGTGTAAACAAGCTCTCCATCTTTGAAGATCGGTTCGAGCAACCGCTCGACCTTGAACTGTTCGACGCGGTTACGGAACGACGGATCGCGGACATCGATTAAATCGACGGCATCGAGCTGCGACGGATCCTCATCCATCAACGTCACGTAGTCCCCTTTGAACTTATCCGTCACCGGATCAATGATCCGGTAGACTTCCTTGATGTGCGGGGTCGTCGTCTTCGCTTTCGAAGAGGATACTTTGATGACCGGTGCTAGTTCGCCGTTGATCTCGCGTGCGACCAGCTTATAGACCATTCCAAGAGCAGGCTGCTCGTATGCCGTGATACCGCGTGTCCCGACGAGGAATGTGTTGGCTTGTGCCCCTTGGATCCGTAAATCCTGGATGACATATTCATCGAGGTCACCCGACAGGACGATATCGACTTCCGGGAAGCCGGCCTCGTCGAGCATGTTACGGGCGCGTTTTGACAAGTAGGATAAGTCACCGGAGTCGATCCGGATGCCGCGCAGTTTATGACCATTAGCCTGCAGTTCTTTTGCGACCGTGATCGCATTCGGTAGACCGCTTTTGAGCGTATCGTACGTATCGACGAGCAGCGTCGCCTGATCCGGATAATGGGAAGCGAATGTCCGGAATGCCGTCAGTTCATCATCATGGAATTGAATGTCGGCGTGCTCCATCGTTCCGCCGCACGGGATACCGAAGTCACGTCCTGCTGAAGCAAGGCTTGTGACGTCAAAACCAGCCAGGTAAGACGCACGTGTTCCGAAGTAGGCGGCATCGATGCCTTGGGCGCGGCGTGCACCGGCTTCTAGGAATTTGGCACGGGGAGCCGATTGGCGGATGCGTGCGTATTTCGTTGCGATGAGTGATTCATGATTCGCGATATTCAAAATCGCCGTCTGAAGCAGTTTTGCTTCAAAAATTCGGGCTTCAATCCGAATCAGCGGTTCGTTCGGGAAGACGATTTCTCCTTCTTTGACACTTGAGATCGAGCCGTTGAACTTGAACTGACGCAGTTCGTCCTTGAATTCATCGGGGAAACCGATCATCTCTTGCAAGTACGTGATATCTTCTTCCGTGAAACGGAGTGTCTGGATGTACTCGATGATGTTCTCGAGACCTGCAAAGACGACATATCCTCCCTCGAACGGATTCGAACGGTAGTAGACATCAAAGACGGCGCGTTCGTTATGACGTCCCTCTTTCCAATAGATATACATCCAACGCGGTAAGTACAGATCGGTATGGAGTGCAAGATTACGTTGTAACATGACGGACAGATCCCTTCTTATTCGCCGACGACTTCTGCGCCGATCGATTGTTTAAAATGTGTGAGTGCCCATTCGTGACCTGCCGCATTAAAGCTTGCGACAGCATCCGCATGGACGACGATACGATATCCGAGATTATAGGCATCGACGGCTGTATGAAGGACACAGATGTCCGTACAGACACCGACGAGGTGGACTTCGCGGATATTCCGTTCCCGCAAGCGTAAATCGAGGTCCGTTCCGGCAAACGCACTGTAACGCGTCTTGTCGATGACGTGATCGGCGACCCGTGCCATGGCAGCGACTTTTCCGAAAAGATCACGTCCATGTGTGCCGCGGATATTGTGCGGAGGGAAAAGGACGGTCTCTGGGTGGAACGTATCGCCTTCCTCATGAATATCATTGGCGATGACGACGTAATCCTCCGTTGAAAATTCCTCCATCAACGTAGCGATTCGATCTTCAATCGCCTGTCCTGGTTTTCCACAAGTCAGCTTTCCTTCATCAGCAACGAAATCGATCGTGTAATCAATGACAATCAGAGCGCGCATATGCGTGAGCCCCTTTCCGTATATGAATTAGTGTTCTCTTTCACATTGTACTCTATCTCACACAGAAGGCAAAAGGAAGAAATCGGATACAAACAGGTATAGAGAAGCAGATGAATGGGGTATAAGGTATAGGACGAAAATGATAGTAGAGGAGGAAAAAGGGATGGCTAGGTTGAATGAGTATGAAGTGGAAGAGCGCCTGGAACGGTTGCAGGATTGGAGTGTCGTCGACGATGAAATCGTCCGGACCTACACACTCGCATCATTTCCTGCGGCACTTGATTTTGTACAGGAAGTCGGGAGTATCGCCGAAAACTTAAATCATCATCCGCGGATCGTGATTGATTATAAGAACGTGACGCTTGCGGCGACGACACATGATGAAAATGGTTTGACGGAAAAAGACTTTCAACTCGCGGAGGCCTGTGATGCCATCTAAACTTTCCATTACATTCGGTAGCGGTTCATTTGTCGAAAAAATCCGTTCGCGCGATCCACAGATTCGTGTTGCGAGCGGTAGCGGGGATGCCATTCTTTGGATGGAGACAGACGGGAAATCTCCGTTTCAGAGCGGTAACACGTATACGTTGCTTGAGTCCCGGGGAAATTTCTCGGACGAGGGTCATCTTTTCTACTGGTCGATTCCGGCGGATCAAAACAGCGGGGATTTGTTCGTACATCAGGTGATGTCCAATCCAAAAGTCATCGGTGCGGAGTATGAAGGATTCCAGGCGTTTCGGATCGGTCGTGTCGAAAAAGACACGGATCTCGTCTTGTTGATCCAGTTCAGCGAGTCAGGAGATGGTGCACGTTATGCGAAATCTGTTGAACGTCTTACGGTAGACCAGTATGCTGAAGAAGCAGGGAAGTCGTTCGCGCCTTCTCCCGTCATGAAACGATATCAAATCGTACCACCAACAAATGAGTGAGATGCAGGGGGACTAACAGATGAAAAAGAACTATTTTGTCGTAGCAACACTCGGTGGCGCACTTGTCGGCGCTACTTTATCACTACTGCATAAAGATACGCGCCAAGCGCAATTCGCAGCAGTGAAACGGACATTTAGCGGCGCAGGTACACAGCTGTCTGCGGTCAAACAGGATCCGAAAGGACGCTTTGATGAATTAAAAGCACTTTATACGGACAATCAGGAAACGATCCATAATCTGATTGACGATGTGAAGGACTTAGCAGAAGTACTTCGCAAATAAGACTAAAAAGGGACTCACGCACTGTAGCGGAGTCCCTTTTTGTATGGCGTTTTACAAGTAGCGGAAGAATAATCCGAGTACGGCAAAGGCGATGATGATATAGAAGAAGATCCGACCGAATTGACCAGAACCGCTGACGAAGACAGGACCACCGCTCGAACGACGACCGGTTTGGAACGGGCGTGTGAACGGAACGGCACGGTTACCAAAGACGAATCCGAAGAGGAATCCGAGGACAAAACCGTACAAGTGACCAAAGACAGCGACGTTCGACCCGAGTAACGTAAAGACTGCCGTGACTGCAGTGAAGATGTACACAAGCCGGGTATCATCTGCTAGGATGACCGTCCGTTTGAAGCGACTCAAGTAGACATAAAAACCAAGCAGACCAAGAATGGCGCCGGATGCTCCCGCTTGTCCGTAGAACGGCTCATCGATTTTCGTGAAGTACGTCAAGATGTTCGCGAGCGTACCGACGAGCAAATAAAAGGCTGCGAATCGACCATGCCCGATCATCCGCTCGAGTGGCGGTGCGAAAATGACGAGCGCGAACGTATTGAACGCAATATGCCAAAAATCATAATGCAAGAACGTCGCCGTGACGACACGCCACCATTCCCCTTGTGCAATCAAGAGATTGACGGATGCACCAGCACTTAAAGGAGAAAACGTCAGATTAAGGAGTGTACTTAACTGTTCGATGACAAACAGGGCGACTTGGATTAAAATGAACAACGAAACGACCGGATAAGAACGTGTGAACGTTTGTAGGTTTTCCGTTCGACTAAACATGACAACACCTCGCTTCATCTTCATTCTATATGAAGATGGCGAAGAATAGAACTGTGGAGGCGCCTCGGATGATTTATGGGATTGGAATCGATTTGGTGGAACTGAAGCGAATCGAACAGACGCTCGAGCGGCAAACCCGTTTTGCCGAAAGGATTTTGACGCAGGCGGAGCAGAAGCGGTTTCAGATGCTCGCAGGGCATCGGCGGATCGAGTATCTTGCAGGTCGCTTCGCGGCAAAAGAAGCGTTCGTCAAGGCATTCGGAACCGGCATTGGAAAAGAAGTCTCCTGGCAGGACGTCGAAGTCTTAAACGATGAGACGGGAAGACCCATCATGACCGGACCATTTGATGGGGTCATCCACGTCTCGATCACACATTCGGAGCACTATGCGTCTGCGCAAGTCTTATTAGAGAAGAGGGAATGGGATGTATCGACCAACTTGGATTGAAGTCGATCGGGAAGCGATCGCACATAACATACGAGAGATCAAGGCACGGATGGGGGAGCAACAGGTGATGGCGGTCGTCAAGGCGGACGGTTACGGCCACGGAGCAATCACGGTCGCTGAGATCGCTCTTGAGAACGGAGCGGACTTACTCGCTGTCGCCTTACTTGAGGAAGCAATTGAGTTGCGGGAAGCGGGGATTCAAGCACCGATCTTGATGCTTGAAGCTTTACTACCGGAACATGCACCCGTCGCCTCGAATTATGATGTCGCTGTTCCTGTATTCGCAGCAGACTGGTTACGGGAAGCGAAACAACACTTAACCGAGGTCGATCAGTTACGTCTGCATATCAAAGTGGATACGGGAATGGGACGGCTCGGTCTGCAACACACTGATGAGTTGCAGCAGATTCTTGAAGAATGTGATGACGATCTCGTGGAACTCGAAGGCATCTATACACATTTTGCGACAGCGGATGAGCTGGACAGTCGCTTGTTCGAACGACAGCTCGAGACGTTCTTGTCCTTTGTTGAATACGTGCCCGATATTCGATATGTGCACTGTGCCAATTCAGCGGCAGCGATCCGCTTGGCGGGGCAAGCGCCTTTCAATGTCGTTCGGGTCGGTATCGCATTGTACGGAGCAATGCCGTCGGACGAGATGGTGCATCACTATGAATTCTTAAAACCAGCTTTTTCCCTGAAGAGTCGCCTGATGCAGGTCAAGCAGGTCGAACCGGGTCAAACGATCAGCTACGGGGCGACCTATACGGCACCGACGGATGAATGGATCGGTACCGTTCCGATCGGGTATGCGGATGGCTGGTCACGCAAGTTCCAAGGCTATTCATTGATCGTAGATGGTTTACCGTGCGAAATCGTCGGTCGCGTCTGCATGGATCGACTCATGATTCGTTTGCCGCGGGAATATCCGATCGGCACGGAAGTCATTTTGATTGGAGAAGGGGCACCGATTGAAGAAGCAGCGCACTGGCTCGGGACGATCAACTATGAAGTTCTCTGTCAATTCTCGAAGCGTGTTCCGCGTCAATGATTCGTACAAGACATCAATAAGATGGCAAAAATATGTTATTTGTTTGAATTTTGATTGTATTTTCTGAATTCGACTGATATATTGAAGTAGAAAGTGAGTCGTTCGTTAAGGTTTCAGTGAATCTGGAGGTGCCATTATCTTGGTCCAACAACGGGAAATGCAGTTTGTTGAGCGAAATGTAGCGAAGGAGACGATTGGGATGAAGTCGAACCATACGACCGAAGAACGCAAGCGTCAGCTACGTGAGGAATTGAAGCGTGGTTACGAAGAAATGGCAGCAATCAATTTATCGATCGTAGGCGAAATGTTCCAGATTGAAACGGAGGCGGAGTTCTCACTCCTACGTCAAGTAAGCGGGGTGTAAGCTTTGATAGTCAAACGTGGCGACGTGTTTTATGCAAATTTGTCACCTGTGGTCGGATCGGAACAAGGGGGAGTTCGTCCCGTGCTTGTTCTACAAAATGATATTGGTAACCGATTCAGCCCGACAGTCATCGTGGCTGCGATCACGGCACAGATCGACAAAGCCAAACTACCGACCCATGTGGAAGTATATCGAGAGCGACACGGATTAGAACGTGATTCGGTCATCTTACTTGAGCAAATCCGGACAATTGATAAACGCCGTCTAACGGATAAAGTCACACATCTAGATCCAGACACGATGATGAAAGTAAATAGTGCCGTCGCCATTAGCTTAGGCTTGGTTGATTTTTAGGCACTTACATAGAAGCGCAATCCAAGAAGAGTCGATACTAGCGTATACGACTTTTTTTGACCTCTTTTTTTATAAAATAGGTTTTAAGATTTTTACTTTGGGGAAACATACCCAAGTGACCTTTTTATAAAGGGATGAGGTAGGATAAACAGAAAGACCACATAGACAGCTTTTCCTTGAGGAGGAACTTGAAGATGGATTTAACAATTAAAACAGAGCAGCTTGACGGTCAGACACATCTTTATATTGCAGGAGAGATTGACACGTATACAGCACCAAAGCTCCGCCAAGAGTTAGTCCCGGCAGTCGAGACGAATGATGTCATCGTGCACCTGGATGAAGTACACTACATGGATTCGACAGGACTCGGCGTTTTCGTCGGTGCTTTAAAAGCATCAAAGAAAAACGGCACATCGTTCACACTCGTCGGTGTATCGGAACGTATCCGTCGTCTCTTTGAAATTACAGGTCTTTCAAGCATCATTTCAATCGATAGTGGTGTAAGAGGTGGAACGCAATGAAGAACGAACAATTAACTATGACGCTGCCGGCAAAACCGGAGTATGTCGCAATCGCTCGCTTAACGGTCTCTGGTGTCGCGAATCGTATGGGATATACGTATGATGATATCGAAGACATTAAGATTGCAGTTTCAGAAGCCTGTGCGAACGCCGTGCAACATGCGTACGAAGGAAAAGAAGAGGGCAGTATGGCATTAACGTGCAACGTCTATCCGGATGACCGTCTTGAAATCATCGTCAAAGACAACGGGATCACGTTCGATAAAGATGAAGTCAAACGCCAAAGCGAACCGATCACCGATGCACATGATCTCGATTCCTTGCATGAAGGAGGACTCGGTATCTTGATGATCGAAGCACTGATGGATCAAGTAACGATCGAGAAAGCGAACGGCGTCACTGTCCATATGACAAAATATATGAATAGAGATGAGGTGGGTCAAAGTGCCAGCAAAGTCTCAACAACGCCATCACAGTGATGATGAAGTACTTCGACTGATTGATTTGTATCAGCAGGACGACCAAGATGAGGAAGTGCATGCGGCATTACTCGAGCGTTATTCAGACTTGGTAGAAGCTTTGGCCCGGAAGTTCTCGCGTGGTCGACCGATTCATGACGATCTCGTTCAGGTCGGCATGATCGGGTTGCTCGCAGCACTTCGCCGATTCGATAAAGAATTTGGTCGCAGTTTTGAATCGTTTGCGGTGCCGACGATCATCGGAGAAATCAAACGTTTCATCCGCGATAAGACATGGAGCGTCCACGTGCCACGTCGCATCAAGGAACTCGGACCAAAAATCAAGAAGGCGGTTGAAGAGTTGACGACGGAGCTACAACGCTCTCCACGCATCGATGAGATTGCTGCGCGCCTTGAAGTGTCAGAAGAGGAAGTCCTTGAAACACTCGAGATGGGTAAGAGTTATCAAGCTCTCTCCGTCGATAGCTCGATTGAGGCAGATCAGGAAGGTAGTACCGTTACCTTGCTCGACCTCGTCGGTAATCAAGAGAATGGTTATGACTCTGTCGACCAGCGTCTGATTCTTGAGAAGGCATTTGCTGTCTTAACTGACCGCGAACGTTCGATTCTCGAATGTGCCTATTACCGCAATATGAGCCAAAAAGAAACGGGCGAATTACTCGGCATTTCACAAATGCATGTGTCCCGTCTCCAACGACGTGCTTTGCAGAAGTTACGTGAAGCGATTAAAGTTGAACCAAATGAAGTATTCTCAAAAGACTGACCTCGTGTCAGTCTTTTTTCTTTTCCAGGCATTCTTCGGTATAATGAATGAGAGGTGAAGCAGATGGAAAAGAGAATCGCAAGCGAATTGAATGTACGTCCGGCTCAAGTGAAGGCAGTCTTACAATTGACGGAAGAAGGCGGTACGATTCCGTTCATCGCCCGCTACCGGAAAGAACAGACAGGTGAACTCGATGAGGTCGCGATTAAAGCGATCCTCGACCGACATAAACA
Source organism: Exiguobacterium sp. TDN 0502 (assembly GCF_050846835.1). Lineage (NCBI taxonomy): Bacteria > Bacillati > Bacillota > Bacilli > Caryophanales > Exiguobacterium > Exiguobacterium sp. TDN 0502. The sequence continues at coordinate 13,620 of NZ_JBOZGJ010000024.1, forward strand.
ATTAACACAACTCGAAAGTAGACGAAGTGACGTCCTTGAAAAAATCGAGGAACAAGGGGCACTGACGCCTGAACTGCGTCGAACGCTCGAAGAAGCGACGACGTTACAACAAGTCGAAGATATTTACTTACCGTTTCGACCAAAACGTCGGACGAAGGCGGAAATTGCAAGAGAAGCAGGACTTGCGCCGCTCGCTGACTGGTTACGCGACAAGTCTGCCTATGATGAGGCAACATTCCAGCGTTTGAGCGGTACACTCGATCCGGAAGAAGCACTTGCCGGAGCACAATCGATCATTGCCGAGGAATGGGGCGAACAAGCGACAGTGCGTGAGTTCATTCGTAAGCAAGTGCGCCGTTCAGCAGAAATCGTCACGAAACAGAAAAAGGATGCAGTCGATGAAAAAGGCGTCTTTGCGCAGTATTATGCCTACAGTGAGCGGATTCAACAGATCGTTCCGCACCGGATTCTGGCGATCAACCGCGCGGAAGCATTGAAAATCGTCTCTGTGAAAGTGGTGTTAGAGGAACAGCAGGTTTTACCAACGTTACTTCGTTCCTATGCACAACTGGCGCCAAAGAAACGTGACATCGTCGAAGCGGCAATCACGACGGGGTATAAAAAATCCGTTTTTCCTGCCATCGAACGAGAAATCCGGAACGAACTGACTGAAAAGGCAGAACTTCAGGCGATTGACGTCTTCGGTAAGAACCTCCGTCAACTCTACATGCAGCCACCGATGAAAGGGAAAGTCATGTTAGGACTTGATCCGGCTTACCGGACAGGGTGTAAGTGGGCAGTCATCGATCCGACAGGTGAGATGAAGGAAGTCGGCGTCATTTACGTGACGATGTCAGAGCAAAAAGCAAAAGAAGCACGCCAAACTCTTTCAAAGCTCGTCGACACGTATGGTATTGAATTGATTGCGATTGGTAACGGTACAGCTTCCCGTGAAACGGAAGCGTTTGTTGCAGACTGGATGAAGGGACAGACGGATATTGCCTTTACGATCGTGGACGAGGCAGGCGCGAGTATTTACTCTGCGTCAGAGATTGCACGGACTGAGTTCCCGGAGCTCCAGGTCGAACAACGATCGGCAATTTCGATTGCGCGTCGCTTGCAGGATCCACTCGCTGAACTCGTCAAAGTCGATCCACAATCGGTTGGGGTCGGTCAGTACCAGCATGATGTCTCACAAACAAAACTGAAGGAGACGCTTGATTTTGTCGTCGAGACGGTCGTCAACCAAGTCGGAGTTGATGTGAATACAGCGTCCGAACCGCTATTGAGTTATGTCGCAGGAATCACGAAGGCGACAGCGAAAAAAATCGTCGAACGCCGCTCGGAACTTGGGACGTTCAAGACACGTCAGGAATTATTGAAAGTGCCGCGTCTTGGTGCAAAGGCCTATGAGCAGGCTGCAGGATTCCTACGCATTCTAGAAGGTACGCATCCACTTGACCGGACGCCGATCCATCCGGAACAGTATAAAACAGTCGAAAAGCTCTTCAAGACACTAGGGTTAACGTTCGATCAAGTTGGAACGGATGCAGTTCGCGAACGATTGTCTACACTGTCGTTACCGGAGATGGCACAGACGCTCGAAATCGGGGAACCGACATTACGTGACATCATCGAAGCGTTACAACGTCCGGGGCGTGACCCACGGGAAGCGCTCGATAAACCGTTGCTTCGCCAAGATGTTCTATCGATGGATATGATCCAAGTCGGGATGGAGTTCCAAGGAACAGTTCGTAACGTCCTCGATTTTGGTGCGTTCGTGGATATCGGAGTAAAAGAGAATGGATTGATTCATATCTCGAAGCTCAGTCGTAAGCGTGTCAAACATCCGCTTGATGTTGTTGCTGTGGGAGATATCGTAACCGTATGGGTGACGAATGTTGAACCGGAGCGGGGGCGGATTGGATTGACACTGGTTCCGCCGAAATGACGAACGAACAATTACAACGATACGTCGAGCAGCTTTCGCTCGACGTATTTTCCTTGCCGTTTCGACATGAAGCTTATTTTAATCCACGATTGAAGACGACAGGTGGTCACTACTTCTTAGGGGATCATCACTTAGACTTCAACAAACGATATACAGATGACATGAAAGTCTTCCGCGGAATCGTGATTCATGAACTGTGTCATTACCATTTACATCTAGCGGGAATGGGACATCGTCACGAAGATCAAGACTTCAAGGATTGGCTAAAGCGTTATGGAGGCTTACGATACAGTCCGAGAAGACAAGAAGACGAAAAAAAATCCTATCTTTATGAATGTGAGAAATGCAACACATTATATAGAAGGAAAAGACGCATGAATACGGAAAGATATCGATGTGGTCGATGTCGGGGAAAGATTTTTTACAAAAGTAGTTGACGTTCATTTCGGAGCATGATAAATTATAGAAGTCGTCAAAACGACAGCAACTAAACAACTTATCGTCGCTAAAAACTTTTTTAAAAAAGCATTGACGGAAAGAAAAAAAGTTGCTACTATATAAAAGTGTTCCGAACAGAACGTAACGTTCCGCAATAGCTCAGCGGTAGAGCAACCGGCTGTTAACCGGTAGGTCGTAGGTTCAAATCCTACTTGCGGAGCCATTCTTTTGGAGATGTACCCAAGTGGCTATAAGGGGCGCCCCTGCTAAGGGTGTAGGCCGGGAAACTGGTGCGAGGGTTCGAATCCCTCCATCTCCGCCAGACCTCTTATGTGAAAATGTTTCTTGAGAATAATTATTGATTACTTAGATGGCCCGTTGGTCAAGCGGTTAAGACACCGCCCTTTCACGGCGGTAACACGGGTTCGAATCCCGTACGGGTCACCATATGGAGGATTAGCTCAGCTGGGAGAGCACCTGCCTTACAAGCAGGGGGTCGGCGGTTCGATCCCGTCATCCTCCACCATTTCTTTTATAAGAGTTGTTTACAACTTCAAATTGCGGTCCTGTGGTGTAGCGGTTAACATGCCTGCCTGTCACGCAGGAGATCGCGGGTTCGAATCCCGTCAGGACCGCCATCTTTGGGCTGTAGCCAAGTGGTAAGGCACTGGATTTTGATTCCAGCACGCGAAGGTTCGATCCCTTCCAGCCCAGTTTTATGTGTCATTAGCTCAGTTGGTAGAGCATCTGACTTTTAATCAGAGGGTCGCAGGTTCGAATCCTGCATGACACACCATCTTTAATTTCATATTTTGCGGTCGTGGCGGAATCGGTAGACGCGCTAGGTTGAGGGCCTAGTGGTGGCAACATCGTGGAGGTTCAAGTCCTCTCGACCGCACCATATCGCACCCTTAGCTCAGCTGGATAGAGTACTTGACTACGAATCAAGGGGTCGGGAGTTCGAATCTCTCAGGGTGCACCATATTTTGTTTGCTTTGACGGGCCTATAGCTCAGCTGGTTAGAGCGCACGCCTGATAAGCGTGAGGTCGGTGGTTCGAGTCCACTTAGGCCCACCATTTTCAAAACAAACAACGACGAACTTTGAAAACTGAACGATGAGGCAAAAAACGTATTCTACGGAATACAAAAACGAATGAAGCGCAAGCTTCGTCAATCGTGACTTCGGTCACAACAACGAGCAAGTCAAACACTTCATGGAGAGTTTGATCCTGGCTCAGGACGAACGCTGGCGGCGTGCCT
>NZ_JBOZGJ010000025.1:0-12162 GCF_050846835.1 Exiguobacterium sp. TDN 0502
CAAGAAATTAAATATGTACTGGCAAAGTTCTGTACTTTTTTCTGCAATTTACTGCACAAACCTATTGCAAAATACAGCTGGGCAGAAAGTACAAGATCCGATTGAGGATGATCATGCCTTAAGATGGATCGACCCGGTTAAAGCAATCGAAGATTTATTCCACGAACATCAACGTTGGGCTGTTCAGAAAGTACTAGAGGAAAACCTCTGATGTAAAGAAAATGATTAAGACCAACAAAAAATTCAATTTTATCACTTTATTTAAGAGTTACATTTTTATCTTCAGACTAACAATAACGAATCAAATATGTCCTAGCATTTCTTTATATTTACGTTGAACTAATGAGCATTCAATTAAGTATAAGTCGAATCAGGGATATCTGTTGGCTGTAAATTCATGATTGCTCCGTAGTATTGAGATGCTGTACAAAAAGTAATGAACGCACATAACTCGCTGATTTCTGGAATAGTAAATGTTTCATTCATGAGAGAAAATATTGAATCAGGGATATTTCCTTTCACCTTTAAAAAAATATCTGCAAATCCAATAGCTAAAATCATTTTTTCATCCATGATGTTCTTCTTCGGCTTTCCTTTAGCCTTACAATAGGCACATCCATTTGATTGTGCTAATGTTCTTCTAACTTGTTCTTTCACATCCAAACTTAAGGTTCCCTCTTCAATCAAATCTCTTTCTAACACCGTCCAACTGTATAAGATTTTAGGGTTATGACCTAGTAATTTTTGAAATGGTGTTTCTCCTATTTGGGATAAAGGTATTTTTGTCATTTTATTCACTCCTTCTACAATAATTTTATATAATAAATAAGTATTATTACATTTCATTCGAAACAAATATTGAACTAATACTTTATAGTCAATAACTTATTTTGAAGGAGGATTTACATTTGAAAATCGATTTGATTGATCGACAAATATTAAATGAACTGGCTCTAGATAGTCGACTGTCGATGCGTTCAGTCGCAAAACGTGTTAATTTATCAGCTCCTTCAGTAACAGAAAGAGTCCGCCAAATGGAATCTTATGGACTCATAAAACGATATGGTTTAACAGTAAATTACGAAAAGTTAGGTTCCCCCATTGAATGCTTAGTAGAAGCAACCATTAAAGAAGGGCGCTATGATACATTTAAAAATCACATACAGCAACTTTCGAACGTTGACTTTTGTTATCGAATATCTGGTGATTCTTGCTTCATGCTAAAATTACATTTCCAAACGTTCCAAGAGGCGGAATTTTTTATTGAACAAATCCATCCATATGCCCATACGGTTACTCGCTTTATTTTTTCAGAAGTAGACACTCGAGTCACTTTATAAAAAAGACAAGAAGAGCATTCAAAGATTGCTCTTCTTGTCTTTTAATAAATATTATTCCACGTATTCATAGAGAACGACACTCTCGATATAGTGAATGAAGCGGCGTAATTCCTTCTCTTCTTCGTTCGAGAGATCCCCTTCTTTCGACATATTGGCGATTTCAAGACGCTGGACCTCGATGGCTTTCAGACAGAGTTCTTCCTTCTGCTGATCGACATCCTTACCACCGATTGGTGACGACCAACGCGTATGTTTGAAGCGGAGTCGTTTATAAAACTCGAGCACACTTTGAACGACGTCTGGTGGATAAGACGTGCGGCAATTCTCGAGACGTTCGATGACCGTCCCCATGACCTTTTCATACAGTTCATGCTCGACTTGCGTCATTTGAATCAACGCATCCGACGACATGTTCGATCGTTTCCGTTTCCACCACAGTTTTCGAATCGGCTGGATGATTTGGAAGCGCGAATCTTTCCCGATGGCCTTGCGGCGATTCTCAATCGAGCGGAAAATATCCTTTTTCAGCAGGTCCGGCACCTTGTGTTCAGCGACGAAGCGTTTTGATTCTTCCTTCTCCCACTGAACCGCTTCAAGACGAAGGGCTTTTAATTGGTCATTGAATTGATTCAGCTCTTCCTGACTTTTTTCCTGCGCACGCAGCAAACGCAGCATGACATGATACTCATTGAGAAGATCAAACGCAACAGCGGCATTGTCTTCGTCCGTCACCTGTTTGATTTCCGAAATCGCGCGGCGAATCATCCGTTGTTTTTGGGCATTCAAGTCAAGCGCGATCGGTGTTGCATCTTCACCGCGATTCAAGACCGGTAAGAGAATCGTCGCGAGAATGAGCGTGTAGATGATGACACCCGCTGCAAGGAAGATGATCAACGATCGTTCCGGGAAGGCTTCCCCAGACTCCGTCAGGAACGGTAACGACAAGACCCCGACCATCGTGATCGTTCCACGCACCCCGACAAGCGTCGTAATCAAATCTTCCTTAAAGGAAGGTCGACGATGCTCCCGGTCCTCTTTTTTGAAGAACCGATGATCGAACCAGTTGAAGAACATCGTCCAGACGAGACGGATCGCAAGAATGAATGAACCGATCTCGATAACATATAGCATCAAACGCCAGTTGTTGATCGCATCATCTGCAAAAATCTCGCGCGTTGCTTCAGGCAACGTCAAACCGAGTAACAAGAAGATGATCCCGTTTAAGGTATACGCAATCATCGTCCAAATGTTATCCGTCAATGTCTGCTCCTGGGCAAAGAACGTTTCTGTCCGTTCCTTGATCAAGGCATGCAAGATGCCACCCGCGACGACGGCGATGACGCCTGAGGCGTGAAAGCCTTCCTCGGCAACGAAAAAGACGATGAACGGCGTCAGGATTTGCAGTAAGGCGTAAAAGACGACATCTTCAATGCCCGCGCGACGCAGGCGCACTTTGAGAAAGTTCATCGCAACTGAAATCGTCAATCCGACCACTGCTCCGACGATGAACATGTAGAAGAACTCCGTCGTGGCACTTTGAAGCGAGAAGTACCCCGTGACGACAGCAGCAACCGCATAACTGAAGGCGACGAGTCCCGATGCGTCATTGATCAGCGATTCGCCGCGAACGAGCGTCAGGATCTGTTCTGGAATCTGGACACGTTTTGCAATCCCGTTTACGGCAATCGGATCGGTCGGTGATAAAATCGCAGCTAAAGCAAAGGCTGCAGCGACTGGGATGACCGGAATCAACCAATTGATGAAATACCCTCCGATGATCGTCGTCAACAAGACGAGAACAATCGCATTACCGAAGATCGCCGTCCTCATCCGCCACAAATCTTCTCTCGGGAAGTGAGAGCTATCGTTGTAAAGTAACGGAGCAATGAATAACAAGAGGAACCATTCGGATTCGACTTCGATCGTCAAACCACTCATTAAAAGAGCGGCAATGGTTCCGGTAATGATTTGGATTAAAGCCGTTGGGATGAAACGAATGTAGTGTCCGATGACTTGTGTCAATAAAATGAGCGCAAGCATCAGTAAAATCAATGATAATGTTTCCATGGAGGACCCCTTCCTCTATTGTTTCTGTCTACCTATATTCTAACATAGTTTTTTTAATGACCTTGTCCGAACGCCTGATCGGATCGTTGCACAGCAATCATTTCTTCTGCGTGACGAATCAATTGCTCCCGGAGTTCGGGCGGTTCAAGAACCCGTACTTCTGGACCCAGCAGCATCAATTGGCGTCCGAGATACGGCAGTTCGGTTTCCGGGACCAACCATGTTCGCTCAGGTTGTGTGGGCAAAATCCCCTCTAGCAACCGTTCGCCTAATGCTGATACTTCCAGTTTCACCGTCATCATCGGTACACGTGTCATGTCTTGTTCCAAATCTGAAAAGGTTAACTCGGTTGCGGGCAACTCATGCAACGTCACGTCCTTAATTCGATCAACACGGAACTGGCGATACCCTCGATTCGTCTGTCCATAGAAGTACCAGCGATTCTGTTCGAACGATAAACCAATCGGATCAACGACAATCCACCGTCGTCCTTTTGTTGTCTCATAGAGAATATTCCCCATCCGTCCGCTCTCTAACAAGTTCAGTAACGCTGGATTTTGCGGTGATGGTGGTGTATCGATCGCTTGAAAACGAAAACGCTCCTTCCACCTTGTAATCAGTGGTTCCGTCATTGTTGGTAACTCGTTCGCATAGCGTTCAGCTACTTCCTGCCGAATCGTGCCGAATGGAAAATCGGGAATCTGTCCGACCCAATCAAGCAAAATGAATAGAACAATCGTCTCTTCATTCGTCAGGACGAGTGGTGGCATATTCCGGTGTGGCAGCATCCGGTATCCCCCTGCTACGCCCGGCTCACTATAAATCGGATAACCATTGGCTTCAAGTACCGACATATCCCGTTGAATCGTCCGGATCGAGACTCCGAACTCCTCAGCCAGCATTCGGGCTGAGAGGCGTTCTCCTCGATTCAAATAACGGACTAAGCGCCATTGTCTCGTATTCATCATTTTCCTCCTTAAATGACGACATCATTTGTCGTCATTATACGCTAAGATGAAGTCATAAAATGCAAAAGGAGGAATTCTCATGTCACAACCTACGACCGTCCTTTATATCGCTTGCAGCCTTGATGGAAAAATCGCAAGACTCGACGGTTCCCTCGACTGGTTATTTGCCGTTGCCGGAGACGGTGATAATGGGTACCAAGCGTTCTATGATCAGGTTGGTGCCGTCATTATGGGAAGAAAAACATATGAGGAAGTTCTGCAACTCAGTGAAACGTACCCCTACGCGGATATTCCGAGTTATATCTATAGCCGGACACCACAAGCGTCAGAGACAGTCACTTATACGGATGAACCACTCGATCAATTACTTGACAAAATCACGCCAACGATTAAAGGTAACATTTGGCTCGTCGGTGGTGGGGAATTGATACAAGAAGCGCTACGATTACAGTGCGTCAGTTCAATTGAACTGGCGATTGCCCCCGTCATTCTCGGAACGGGTATCCCATTATTTCCGGAAGGAACCGTTGAGACGAATCTTCACTTGAAGGAGAGTCGTCATTCGGGACAGTTCCTGATGGCGACGTATGAGGTTTTGACTTGACGGTATAAAATTCTTAAATTCATCAAATCGGACGGGAATCCGCTCCTATCTAAGCGTTTAGTTTACCTTGCTCCTCTTCTCGGAACATAGCTAAAGATCGTTCAAGCGTCAACATAAAACACCTTCGATCTAGTACAAAAAGTACTAAACATCGAAGGTGTCTCTATGTCGTAGTTGATCCCACTTGTTTTTACGATCTCTGTGGCTTCTTTTATACATTCCAACAGCTAGACCGGACTTCTCGTCATGATTCGTTTCAGGTACTGATCTTCAAACCTTTTTCAGCTAAATGATAGATCGACCGTTCAATCGCTGTTTCGATATATCCGTCCAATTGGAGTGGCAACAAGATATCATATTCTTGTTGCAAAACGGTTCGTCGATCCTCCTCTAAATCTTTAATGAAATGTGGAAGTGCTTTCCATCTCGATTGCATACGCAATTCATCAAGCGCTTCGGTTAGCGCCTGTTCATCCCAGCTTACGAGCGGTGCAATACGTGTATTGTACCGCTTGAAGTCATCATGATACTTTGAACCAATCGAGGCATCTGCTATGATCGCTTGACGCAACCAGGACATATAAAAGCCGCGTAACCAAATATCGTCCGCTATCAGATGGACGTAGTAGCCACTTCGAAAAGATGGATCCCAAGACGTCGCGTCTTTCCAAAACGCTTCGTAGTCAATCGCTCGTGTTCCGCTCGCTAATTCACCCGTGTAATAGTGGGCCTGCTCCTTCTCGTCATAACGCGCATCAGGAGCGACCGCACCGAGAAGGAATCGAGCAGGATCTAGTTCCGGCAGTGACGTGATCAATCGTTGTCCGATGTAAGCATGCATCAATCGCGAACCCATTTCTTATCTCCCTTCGTAATCGCTACGCGTGATCGCATAAATCTTTAAATCCCAGAAACGCTCTTTAACGAATAACGCACTCCGCGAGACACCTTCGAATGTCATACCGATCTTTTCCATGACACGAGCGGATCCATCATTCGCCACAAAACAACGGGCTTGAATGCGCTCGAGTCCGAGTGTCTCAAAACCATATTGCACGAGGCGAGTTGCTGCTTCCGGCATCAAACCCTTCCCCCAGTACTCGCGCGACAGCGCATAGCCGAGTTCTGCTTGCTGTTGCTCAAACGAGACTTTGATGAAATCAATCGTCCCGATGACCCGTCCGCTCGTTTTGTCTTCGATTGCCCATGGGGCCGGATTGCCTAGTTCGTATTGGCGAAGGATGTGATCGACGAATTGCTCAGAGTCCGTGAGACTTTTATGTGCATGCCAGCTGACATATCTTGCTGTCTCTTCATCTTTCGTATAGGCATAGATATCTGCTGCATCTTCCGTGCGAACCGGTCGCAAACGGAGTCGCTGCGTTTCAAGTACAGGCAATGCTTGATAAAAATCGATGGTCGTTAACATGATCGAACCCTTCTTCCTTTGATTTTTTCCAAGTATACCCACTCTTCCATAAAAAGTATAGAGATATACGAAAACGGTATCAGAATTTTCTGGTATACTATTGGAAAATGATGTAAGAAAGGATGCTGTCATGTCTTCTCGGGAACGAACACTCTTAAGTGCGCTCGGTATTTCACAGTTTGGTGACTTCATTTATCTCGTTGCGATCAACGTTTATATCTATCGCTTGACCGGCTCAGCGTCCGCCGTTGCTGCACTGTGGATCATCAGTCCGGTCGTCTCGCTTGTCATCAAGTCGTTCGCAGGAAGTTGGGTTGACCGATCCAACTTACGTCGGCTGTTGATTCAGACTGATGTGTTGCGTGCTTTCTTAATCGGTATCATGCCATTTCTACCATTATCGTTGCTTTACATCGACTTGATTGCCTTAGCCATCATCAAAGCGGTCGTTGAACCGGCAACGTTGACCTACATCACGACGCTTGTTCCGCAAAACGATCGGACGTCTTTTAATGCCTATCGTAGTCTGATCACGTCTGGTGCCTTTTTGATTGGTCCTGCTCTCGCTGGAGGACTGCTCTATGTTGCTTCTGCCGACGTTGCCATTTGGCTCAACGCTGTCTCGTTTCTCGGATCAGCTGTCCTGCTGAAGCGTTTGCCGCGTTTTACCGCTTCGGTCGAACGAGGGATGCGGCTGCAAGACATTATATCCGATTGGCGGCTTGTCTATCAGTTCAGCAAAAGTGTACGCTACGTGACCGGATTATACATCCTCGCGATGCTGATGATGATTGCGACACTTGCACTTGATACGCAAGAAGTCGTCTTTTTACAGCGGAGCATCGGGTTATCGGAAACCGACTATGGTTTACTGATGAGTCTGACTGGGACTGGTTCCGTCGCCGGCAGCTGGGTCGTCGCCCGCTACGCTAAAACCCTCTCCGTTCGGATGATGCTGACGATTGGCTATGTGTTCGTCGCCGTCGGTTACATGCTGTATGCGAGTGCGAATTCGTTTTCGATCGTCTGTACCGGTTTTTTGTTGCTCGGTTGTTTCCACGCATTTGCGGGAACCGGTTTCCTGACGTTCCAACAGACGAATATCCCACTCCACTTAATGGGACGCTTTATGAGTCTTTACGGAGTCGGTGTCAGCCTGCTACAGATTCTAGCGATCGTCGCGATCGGTCTGCTCGGTGACATCTGGTCGATTCGTTTCAGTACGCTTCTATTTGCCTGCCTCCTCGCGGTCGTGACGATCTGCTTTCTTGGATTGGTTCTCCTCCCGCGCAAACAACGGTATTTCGCAACGAACGACATCAACGAAGAACGACATGCTTAAAAACAGGGAACCCCGTCAACGCGGGATTCCCTGTTTAATTTTCTGTTCTAACTGTTTTTTCATTACTTCGGCATGTGCGACGAAACGAAAAGATCCATCTTGTAGTCGTTTTTGCAGTTGCTTCGCTTCTGCCCAAGCGAGCGTGTAATCTTCTTGCGAGACGTGACCTTGTTTCCGCGCTGCCTCTAGTTCATCCGCGTCGACGAGTAAGATTTGTCCCGATGGCAAGGCGATTAGATCGAGAAACAGATCGTCCCAATAGACGCGTCCATCCTCTACTCCGGTATGAAGGCAGATATCGATATAAGTTTGAACTAACTGACCTGACGCATCAAACATCGAGGTCACCGCGTGATGAGCATCCTTTGGAAATTGTTGTACCCAGATGTAACCAGCGTCAGCGATGCGAATCGTTTCGTCATCATAACAGACCTCTAACGGTGAAGCGACCTCATTAAGCTGAAGAAGCGTCACTTTCCCTTGAAACACTTCATTCTCGACCTGTTCTTGCACATAGTGTCGCTGCTTGATGCGACCCCAGTCACGTCGATCGGCATATCGTCTTTTGATCATCTGTCCATCCTCCGTTTTCTTTAGTGTGCCATATCCCTTTTCTTATTCACTCCAAATTCTTAAAAAAAGAGGCAACGGATTTTTCCGCTACCTCTTGCTTGATCATTTTGCTTTTTCTGAACCGTGTAACGCCGCACCATTCGTCTCGATGACGTGACGGTACCAATCGAACGAATCCTTTTTCATCCGTTCCATCGATCCATTGCCTTCGTTATCCCGGTCGACGTAAATCATACCGTAGCGTTTTTTCATTTCACCGGTCGTAAAGGAGACGATGTCGATGACGCCCCATGGCGTGTAGCCAATCAATTCGACGCCATCTTCGAGTACGGCGGCTTTGAACGCTTCGATATGCGCACGCAAGTAATCGATTCGTGCCGTGTCGTGAATCTGACCATCCTCAATCGTATCGATTGCACCAAAACCGTTCTCGACGATGAACAACGGAATCTGATAGCGGTCATAGAGACGATTCATCGCGTACCGGAGACCAACCGGATCGATTGCCCAGCCCCAGTCACTTGACTGGATGTATGGGTTCTCAACACCGTTCGCGAGACCACCGTTGACGATATTACCCGTGTTATTGACGACAGCATCGTGTTTGACGGTCGTCGACATGTAGTAACTGAATCCGAGATAGTCGACCGTTCCGTTCCGAAGAATCTCCGCGTCCCCGTCTAAGATCGGAATATCATATCCTTCCCGTTTGAACTCATTCAACGCATAAGACGGATAATAGCCACGGACTTGAACGTCTGGGAAGAAGTAGCGCTGACGCATCGATGTTTCAGCGAGCAGAATGTCTTCCGGATGTGACGAGTACGGATAGATCGGTACGTGTGAGACCATCGCTCCGATTTCGAAGTCCGGGTTGATCGCTTTCCCTTTTGCGACTGCAAGTGCACTCGCAAGCAACTCGTGGTGTCCTGTTTGATACATGACTTCCATCGCGTTCTCATTCGGGTCAAGGAGGACACCGGAATTCGTCCAGAGGAATAATGGATTGCTGACGTCCATTTTGTTGTTAATCTCATTGAACGTCATCCAGTACTTGACCTTATCTTTGTAACGCGTGAAACAGACTTCTGCGAACTTCTCGAAGAATAATGCTACTTTCCGATTACGGAAACCGCCATATTCACGCGCTAGGTGAAGCGGCATCTCAAAATGCGACAATGTAATGATCGGCTCGATGCCATATTTCAGTAATTCATCGAAGACATCATCGTAAAATTGAAGCCCTTCTTCGTTCGGTTCCGCTTCGTCTCCGTTCGGGAAAATCCGACTCCAACCGATCGATGTCCGGAGACACTTCAGTCCCATTTCAGCGAACAGCGCGATATCTTCTTTATAACGGTGATAGAAATCAATCGCCTCGTGGTTCGGATAGAATTCATGCTCCTCGACCTGATCCGTGATACGTCGTGCGACGCCGTGTGCTCCTGCCGTCAATACATCAACAACGCTCGGTCCTTTGCCACCAGCATTCCAGCCACCTTCGAATTGATGCGCCGCTAGCGCACCGCCCCATAGGAAATCGTTTGGTAATGTCTTCACCTTCATGTCCTCCTTCTATTTAATTTAGGCATGACCTTGTTCAAACACTTAGTTATAAAATCTTTTTAATCATTTTCTGAATCTACATAAATTAAGTTCACCTTTATAGTTTCATCTTAATTGTACATGTATAATTAATCAATACATAAATAATTTGATTTAACACTTCATAAATAAATAGGCTGCTTATGCTATACTGAACGAAGGAAAAAGTTCGCAAGAAAAGAAGGTGTCTTATGCTGAAATACCAACAGACGGCTGATGAAATCGAACAGTACATAGAACAACATGAGTTGAAACAAGGGGACAAACTACCGATTCTTGAAGAGTTGATCCGACAATTTGCTGTCAGTAAGACGACGATGACGAAATCGCTGGAACTGCTTGAACGAAAAGGCATCATCTTTCAAGTCCGCGGCAGCGGCATTTTTGTCCGGAAGACGAACCGTACTGGTTACATTCGTCTGTTTTCGACCCAAGGATTCAAGCAGAATCTCGTCGGTCATACGATTGAATCGTCCGTTCTCGCACTCGAGCAAATCGCTGCAACGGAGAGCATTGCCAAAAATCTCGGTATTGAAGCGGGTGAGACGGTGTATTACGTCAAGCGAATCCGCTACATCGACGGCAAGATCCTCTGTCTCGAAGAGTCTTACTATCGCCAATCGATCGTTCCGTACTTAAATCGTGAAATCATCGAGCAGTCGATCTTCGAATACTTAGAGACTGCCCTCCAATTGAATATCGGGTTCTCGGATATGTACATGCACGTCGGGAAACTAGGTGCTGAAGCGGCTCACCATTTGAGTCTTGCTGAAGGGGATCCCGCCATGACGATCGAGACGGTATTTCATTTGACGAACGGTCGTCCGTTTGACTATTCCGTCATCACCTATCACTATGAACATTCGCATTTCGTCGTTCAGGCGAATGGCTTGTATTTATGAGGGGGATGATCGCATGAATGAAGAAATACTGTTTTATTACGCACTTTTCGCAGGCGGTATCCTCTGTATAATCTTGAGTATCTTGTTATATTTCTGGCTCCGCGAGGATACTGGGATCGAATTTTCCACGTTCAGTCGACTCGTTTTCATGTGTTTACTCGGCGTCGGACTTATTTGGTATACGGTTCCGAGTCTGAAATACGTCGTCAATCATGACTATGTGACGACTAAAGGAACCTGTACGGTCGAGTACGATGATCAATCCTCACCGCGGACGATTAACCTTTATTTCGATAAAACAGGCGACTATTTCAGTTTCTTTGATCGTGCTGAACTCGGCGCTTATGGACCGGACGTCCCGTATACCTGTCACGTGACGACGACAAAAAATCATGAGTTCGAGATTTCTTACCGGATTTATAATTTCAAGACAGATAAGTTATTGTATTCGTCTGAATAACTGATACGTTTAAAAAGAAGTACTGTTTAGTTTATGTCATTACTATTTTTTCACTGGCCGGACTCGCTGAGATCGGCAGTGGCTACTTGATTTGGCTGTTGTTACGAGAGGGACGCCCTGCTTATTTCGGACTGCTCGGCGGTGGGATTTTTTTGCTTGGTGTAGCTGTTATCTTATTTAGTCCGAGGAATTAACACTCACAGGAAATTCGGATTGACGAACTTTTTCTTGAAAGGACGGGTCCAGATGAATGCCGAGATCATTACATATGTTTTCATCTTTTTACTAGGTGTCGCGTTTGTCTTACCGTCCTGTTATGTTTTTGTCCTTCACTTCGATAATAAGCAATATGCTTTCTTCAACAAACTTAAGTGGACGGGTGTCCTGTTGCTCGGATTGCTCTGTCTCTCGATCACGATACCGAGTTTTACCGAGATTGTGTTTCGGGATTACCGTGTATTAGAAGGTCCGTGTATTCTAGAACCGTCTGAGTCAAAAGGAACATCGATCGACATTACATTAACGGAGACCAACGATACGTTTTCTTTCCATGACGCACCTGATCTTGATGCTTACGGCAAGAAGGTTTCATATTATTGCCGGGTGACGACGACACAGAATCAGGCGTTTGAAATCAATTACCGGGTCTTCGACAAAGATACGCAAACGTTGCTCTATTCGAATTGACGACGCAAACGGGACTGACTTAAAAATCAGATTCTACAAAGAAAAGGGTGGCAGAATTGGAATCTGACACCCTTTTCGCATAAAAAAAGAAACACTCTTTTCACGCGACTCTGATATGCTCCCCAAAAAGTAGACAGTTGAAATAACAAAAACTGTCTACTTTTTGAAGGGAGCTTTTTCTATGG
>NZ_JBOZGJ010000026.1:0-8178 GCF_050846835.1 Exiguobacterium sp. TDN 0502
CGAGCTGATAGTGAAGATCCCCCGACACCTGAGACACCTCGAGCTGATAGTGAAGATCCCCCGACACCTGAGACACCACCAGTTGAGAGCGCAGATCCCCCGACACCTGAGACACCTCCAGCTGAGAGCGCAGAGCCCCCGACATCTGAGACACCACCAGCTGAGAGCGCAAATCCCCCGACATCTGAGACACCTCGAGCTGAGAGCGAAGATTCCCCGACACCTGAGACACCACCAGCTGAGAGCGCAAATCCCCCGACATCTGAGACACCTCGAGCTGAGAGCGAAGACCCATTGCTACCTGAAACATCGCCAACGATAGAAGACGAACTCAACGTTCCCGAACAACCTGAACTGTCACAAGAGAAGCGGCAAACGATTGCTCCGGCGCTTGCCGGAGTTGCATTGCTTGGAGCCTCAAGCTTAAGTGCTGCTTACAGTGCTGAGACGAAAACAATCACTTTGGAAAATACGGTTTCCGGATTGCTGAGCTTAAATCTTACGAGTGGCTATATCATCTTTCAATTACCGAAGGAAGTCATGCAAAGTATCGACTCCGGTTCTGTTCTACTTCAATACCGATATAGTGGAGTGCTCGGATCACAGACGCGAAATGTCACTGCAACGATTGATCCAATAAACAATCAAATCTACGCCGATGTCAGTGCATTATTGAAAGTATCGCTATTGAGTAGTGACCGCTTCACTTTATCATTTGACGTTGGGAAATTGCCGGTGGGAGTGGACCGGACGTATACCTTCCGCAGTGTACTAGCCGATGGATTAATCGATTTAAATCTATTGAGTACTGGCATGGCGACAGCGACACTCGGGATTGGACCGACATTCGGCTTGTTAGTTCCAGCGACACTTGATTTTGGAAGCCATGAATTGACGGGACACGACACGCTCATTCCGCGATTGTCTCCGATGATAATTGAAATTTCCCATGAAAATGCAGCGGGGTACAACTGGCAGCTGCAAGCCAGTCTCAGTCGTCCTTTGACGAGTACAGACAATGATGTGTTAAGCGATGTACTTTATTTTAAGACAGCTTCGAAAACACAATTATTGCAGGCGACGGCTATTGAAATCGCAACAGGAACGATGTCGGCAAGTTCGAATCAAACACCGTTAATCTATGCAGAAAACGAAGGGATTATTCTCGATTTAACCGGAAAATATCCAAAACCATCATCGTATAGCGCAGATATTCAATGGAGTTTAGTCAATGCACCATGAAAAGGAGAGAGCAAAGATGAAAAAACGCTTCGCTGTTTCAACGGTATTGATGAGTGCTGCTTTGGTACTAGGAACGACTACGGTATGGGCGACGACTTCTACAGGAACTTCGACGGCTAAAATCACATTTACGACGAATGAAGCGCCGGTCATCGTGGATCCCGATTCGCCGGATCCGACTAATCCATATGACCCGACAGGAAATGGTGGGAATACACCGACAGGCAATACAGGACCGCTGACGCTCGATTATGCGCCTAACTTCGATTTTGGTTCAAATGAATTACGATTGGATAAGTCACTTTTTCAGGCGATTGATCAAAAACCGTTTTTGCAGGTAACGGATCGGCGTGTCAATCCGACGCAATGGGAGGTCACTGTAAAACTGGGCGATTTTAATGATGAAGGTGGAAATCCCTCATTAGCCGGCAGCACCTTATCGATTGATGCCGGAACCGTTCAAACCCTTATCAATGTAACGGGATTCACAGCGCCTACGACGGGAGACATTACATTGACGCCGGGAGATGCGGGAGATGCCCAAACCATTTTAGCGTCGGCGGAAGGAACGTTCTCGACGTGGCAAATTTACTGGGAAGGCAATGGTACAGATAACGATTTCATCAAACTCAATGTACCGGTCAACGTTCAAATGGAAGGAACACACACCGCAACACTCGATTGGACACTCACAGATGTCGTGAATTGATGGGAAAGCGGGTGAAAGAGAGATGAAACGATGGGGAATCACGTGTCTTGCCGCATTTGTATATGGATTATGGATCTGGCTGATCCCTTTGAATGGCTTCGCAAAGGACCGTGTCAACTTTTCGGTTGAAGCCGTTCCGAATGACTACCAGGTCGATTCGGGTGTCTCGTACTTTGATTTACGCATGACGGCGAAACAAAAGACGAACATTCAAGTTCGGATTTTTAATCACGGACCAGACGATCACACGTTTTTGACGTCCATCCGAAACGCGACGACGAACAATAATGGTTTGATTGTTTATGACCAAAAAAAGCCTGTACCCTTAGCGCCAATCTCGTTAACGGATCTCATCCAACCGAATACGAAATCCACGTTCATCAAAGGGGGCGAATCGAAAGTCGTTTCCTTACCCCTTGAGATCACAAACAATTTAGATGGCACCTTGTTGGCAGGAGTGCGGATTGAGAAAAAAACAGAGAAAGAACAAGCTGAGAAAAATACAATCGGCATTCAAAATCGTCATTCCTATATCATCGGGTTGAAAGTGCGGTCTTCGATTGAAGAGCTGGCACCCGAAATTACGTATGAAGGAGTAAAGGTGAAGTCGTCCTTTTCGAGACCGACCGTGTTCGTCAAATTAGCGAATCAGGTGCCGACGATCAGTAAACCAATGAAGTTCGAAGCAATCGTCACTCAGAATGAAAAAGTTGTTGTGCGTAAAGAGATGGACGTCCGGTTTGCGCCATCGGTTTATATGAACACTCCGATCGAAACAACGGGGATTTTAAAACCGGGTATGTATCAAATCGATATCCGTCTGGAAGGAAAAGGGAAGATGTGGAAGTGGAAGGATAGATTTGAAGTCACAAAGCACCAAGCAGATCGGATGAAAGAACAAATGCCTGAGCGAGAGATTGAGGAAAATTCCAATTCTTTCGTCGGCGAATGGTCGAAGGAACTCATGATTGGATCCACTTTGATTATTTTTCTGTTAATCGGCTATATCTATCGCTTGAAAAAACAACAGCAGCATCCATGAAAAAAGCAGCTTCTCCGCCTAGAGAAGCTGCTTTTGTTAACGAGAGGACTGCTCGAAGCCTTGTGCGATGGCAATTATGACTTGTGTTGCTTTCACCATGTTATCGACAGAAATGAATTCGAACTTACCGTGATAATTCTCACCACCGGTAAAGATATTCGGTGTCGGAAGACCCATGTATGAGAGCTGGGAACCATCCGTGCCACCACGAATCGGCTTCACGTCCGGCGTAATATCAAGTGACTCCATCGCAGCATGGGCGATATCGACGATGTGCATGTGCGGTTCGATTTTTTCACGCATGTTGTAGTACTGATCGTGTAAGTCGATTTCCACACTACCAGCACCGTACTTTTTGTTCCATTCATCGACAAGGGCAGACAAAAAGTGTTTTCGACCTTCGAACGCTTCACGATCAAAATCACGAATGATATAGTCAAGCGTCGTTTTTTCGACAGAGCCATCAAACGAAATCAGATGGAAGAAGCCCTCAAAACCATCCGTGAATTCAGGAGATTCTTCTCCAGGAAGACGATCGTGGAATGCCATCGCATGCTTCTGCGAATTGACCATCTTATCTTTTGCTGTTCCCGGATGAACATTCGTTCCGTGGAAGACGATTTTAGCAGCCGCCGCATTAAAACTTTCATATTCGAGTTCACCAAGCGGTCCGCCGTCGACCGTATAAGCATACGTTGCATCGAACGCCTCGACGTTGAAGTGATGTGGTCCGCGACCAATTTCTTCGTCTGGCGTGAAGGCAACACGAATGCGACCATGCTTGATTTCCGGGTGTGTGATGAGATGATGCATCGCCGTCATGATTTCTGCGATACCGGCCTTATTATCTGCACCGAGTAACGTCGTTCCATCCGTCGTCATCAAGGTGTGACCGACATAGTTGTGCAGTGCCGGAAAATCAGTTGGCGATAGAATGACGGACGGTACTTCGTTTAACATGATGGGATGTCCGTCATATGCTTCGACGAGTTGCGGACGGACATTCGTACCTGTGAAATCCGTCGCTGTATCAAGGTGAGCGAGGAAACCGATTGTCGGGATATCAGCATCCGTATTAGCAGGTAACGTCGCCATGACATAACCATTGTCATCGACCGTGACTTCTTCCATGCCAATTGTCTTTAATTCTTCTACGAGCAAACGAGCCAGTGTCCATTGCCCTTCTGTTGTCGGAACCGTCGAACTATCGTAATCCGATTGCGTATCAATCTTAGCGTATGTAGTCAGCCGTTCAATCAATTCTTGTTTCAAATGGAAAACGTCCCTTCTCGTCATAAGATACCTTTATCATAGCATGAACGGTTAATGTGAGAGAATTCTGAATCATGATAGACTGATAATGAAAAAGGGGGAATTCTTCATGAGAGCATTCGTAGTCGATCAGTATGGAAAAGACGCATCACTTACAGAAAAAGACGTCACACCTGAAAAAGCGGGGAAACACGAATTACGGGTTCAAATCGAGGGGTCGAGCATCAATCCACTTGATACGAAGATGTTCTTCGGACATGTGGCGGCGGCTTCGACGACTGGAATTCTCCAGGGCGATGTAACGGGGAAAGTCATTGAGATCGGCGAGGGTGTGACGTCTTTTTCTATCGGCGATCGCATCGTCGCATTCGGTGGCGGACTTGGAACACGTGCCGGTGCGCTAGCGGAAGAAATGCTTGTACCTGAACAGATGGCAGTCTTACGACCGGAAAGCGTCTCGGCTGAAGTTGCTGGTTGTTTACCGGTGATTGGGTTGACCGCGATGGAAATATTAAAAGAGCGAATTACGATTACTCCAGGCATTCGTGTATATGTAGCAGGTGGAACGGGTGGAGTAGGACATCTTACCGTTCAACTCGCACGTCATTATGGATGTGACGTCACAGCGAGCGCCTCTTCTGACGAGAAGGCAGCTTGGCTAGAAGCGAGAGGGATTCGTGTTCACCGGTATAAGGAAGAATCAGCTGAAGCGTTGCTAAACCGACTAGATCTGGACGGATTCGATGTCATCATTGATACGGTCGGTGGTGACCATTTACAAGAATCGTTCATACTCGCAAAAGAGCGGGGACGCATCATTTCGATCGCGACACGGACGACACAAGATTTAACGATGATGCATAGTAAAGCCTTATCCCTTGAAGCTGTTTTTGTCGCGCTTCCGTTACTGAAAGGAAAAGTAGATGAGATGAAACAACAGCAACGTCACTTATCAGAACTCATTCATTTAGTGGAGGAGGGTGTCATCGAGATTCGGATTGAAGAGCAGATTCCCTATGAGCTTGATGCGTTAAATGAGATCTATCAACGATTTGATCAAACATCACACTTTGGTAAGGTGAGTGTTTATCCAACTCATAAAAAATGATTCTCCATTCATTTTACATTTCCTGTTAAAAATATAAAAAATCCGTTACTGAAAAATTCAGTAGCGGATTTTTTAGATAACAGATCATTTACGGCGAACAAGAATGCTTTTTGGAGCGAGTTGTGGCATGGAAGGGGGAGTCGGGAAATCTTTTAGCTCCGGCTGCTCCCAGACGACTTCGAATTTTTGGCGTAATTTGTTGAAGGCCTGCTCGACAGCTTTTTTCAATTGTGACGCATCAAGAGCAGGACTATCTGTCGTAATCGCGAGCAGTCCTCCGCGATTCGTCAAATGAATGACTTTTTGAATCCAAAGGGCTAGATCCTGTTCTGTTCGGAATTGACGGTTGCGTGTATTGACTTGTACGGGCGGATGGAATAAGACGACGTCAAAACGTGTCTTTTTATCCGCTTGTTCGATATAGTCGAACGCATCCTGGACTAAAATTGTCTGCTTTTCTGGAATAAAGCTGTTCAACGTCAGGTTATCCTTTGTTTTGTTGCGGCTCCGCGTTGAGAAGTCGACACTTGTCGTTGATTTGGCTTCCCCGTAAAGCGCAGTGACCGTTAAAGTTCCTGTGTCGGAGAAAAGGTTAAGTACGGTTTTTCGTTCGACGGAATCGAGAAGGATCCGGCGAAGTTCACGTTGTGCAATGTCAAAACCAGTCCGCATACCGGCATCCAAGTCATATTCATAAAGGACACCGTACTCTTGCGCGACTTCGGGAAAATCGCCTCGTTCCCCTTTTAAAAAGTCGTCGCCTTTGACGGGTTGAAGATCAACGAGGAAATCTCGTTTTTCATAAATACTTCGATAATTCAGTAGTGATTCAAGCGCTTCGAGAATCAACGGTCGGAAGGTATAGATGCCCTCATTTTCAAAAGTCACAAGATAATGATGATCGTAACAGTCAATCGTCAAGCCACCAATCCCATCCCCAGCACCATTAAAGATGCGGAAGGCTTCTGAATACTCTTCAAAAAATTCATTTCGTTTGTCTAACGCTTTTTCAAAAAGTTTTTTGAAGAAGGCGACATCAATCGCTTCCTGCTCGTCCATCGAGAGAGTCCAACCGACACCTTTTTCCTGCTTGCCAAAATAGCCGGTCGCGAGGTATTCTTTATGTTCTGTCATTAAATGAAGCAGTCCGCCTGCCTCTTTGACATGGTGCAAAGCTTCGAACATTTCCTTGCGTAACGCGGGATAACCGCTTCGAATCGATTCAATCCATTCGGGTTTGACGACGATCGGATAGAGTTCACGGGACATGTTAGTTTCCTCATTTCTACTTGTGGATAAGTGGTATAAGTATACCATAAATGGGGTTATCCACATGTGGATAACTAGTATTCAAAAAAGAGGATATTCTAAAAATCAATTATTGCACGATTTATTCAGAACGCTGGCCTTTTAACGGACGCTCGCTTATAATAAAGGCAAGAGGATGTTGCCAGGAGGTAAACTCATGAAATTAAACGAACGAGGACGAGCAAAGTACCGTCCTTTGACTGAATATGAAGAGATAGATGTAAAAAATGTGCTGTTCGAAAAAATCCAGGAAGAAACAAATCGTATTTTTGAAACGGATGATACCGCCTTTTTTTCTGATATTAAACGCTCAACAAAAGCACATAGCGTAATTAGTCTGTTTTCAGGAGCAGGAGGATTAGATTTAGGGTTGGAACTTGCTGGTCTTGTCAGTCTTCATGGAGAAGAGGTCATTGAGAAGGTCTATCAATCGAAAGAGGTTTTTGAAGAGTTAGTCTCACAAGGAAATGTAACAGAGACAATCTTTTCAAATGATATGTTTCGAGAGTCCGCCATCACATATAAGATGAACTTTTCGACAGAGTTCTTTCAAGATGGTCGAGACATACGCAAGATTAAACACTTTCCAGAATGTGATGTCATGCTTGGTGGATTTCCTTGCCCTGGATTCAGCTCAGCTGGTCCACGCTTGATTGATGATGAGAGAAACTTTTTATATATCCATTTCATTCGAGCGATCATGCAAGCACAACCTAAAGTATTCGTCGCTGAAAACGTAAAAGGATTATTAACTTTAGGAAAAGGTGAAGTAGCACGCCAAATCATTGAAGACTTTGCTGCAGCGGGGTATGAAGTAGATTATCAACTGGTAAATGCCCGGGACTATGGAGTGCCACAACTTCGTGAACGTGTCTTTATCATTGGTGTACGAAAAGATGTCTCATTTAAATATACATTTCCAGAGCCTACTCATGGTCCTTTAGGAAAATATCCTTATGTGACTTTAGAAGAGACGATTTCAGATTTACCGAAGGAACCCACTGATGTGTATAGTGGTGGTTTTTCTCCGATGTACTTATCTCGTAATCGTAAAAAGAAATGGACGGAACAAGCATTTACGATTCAAGCATCTGGTAGACAGGCACAATTGTGGCCAGGAGGAGAATCGATGCAAAAAACAGGGAAAGACGCATGGAGTCTGATTGGTTCCAATCGTCGGATGAGTGTTCGGGAATCGGCGCGTATTCAGACGTTTCCGGATTGGTTCGAATTTTATGATGGCGGCAATATGAGAACGCAATTAAATAATCGGTTAGATAAGCAGTACAAACAAATTGGTAACGCTGTACCGGTACTGTTAGCATTACGTATTTTACAACCCATTACAGATTGGTTGAAATCAGAGGACTTAGTTTCAGAACAATCGGAACAACAATTGAAACTATTTTAGGGGTAAAACTGTATTTTGCAATAGGTTTGTGCAGTAAATTGCAGAAAAAAGTACAGAACTTTGCCAGTACATATTTAATTTCTTGA
>NZ_JBOZGJ010000027.1:0-7906 GCF_050846835.1 Exiguobacterium sp. TDN 0502
GGATTCGAACCCACGCACGGCTTTCGCCGCCTGACGGTTTTCAAGACCGTTCTCTTAAACCACTTGAGTACGCCTCCAAGCTATAAAACGTGCATGTCGTTGTCAAAAAAATAAAAATGGAGGAGGCGGTGGGATTCGAACCCACGCACGGCTTTCGCCGCCTGACGGTTTTCAAGACCGTTCTCTTAAACCACTTGAGTACGCCTCCGTACTTCATATCAGATCATGATGACCTGTCTGTTTTCCTGACATTAATTATGATAGCATCTGCCTTTTAACGTGTAAAGACCTTTTCTAAAAAAACTTTTTAAAATACAGAAAGGGGGATTACTCCCCCTTCTGACTTAAGCTTGAATCACTTCAAGACCACCCATGTATGGACGAAGCACTTCTGGAATAACAACTGATCCATCCGCTTGCTGGTAGTTCTCTAAGATCGCAGCAACTGTCCGACCGACTGCAAGAGCAGAACCGTTTAACGTATGAACGAATTCTGGTTTTGCGTTTGCTTCGCGGCGGAAACGGATCTGTGCCCGACGTGCTTGGAAATCTTCAAAGTTTGAACAAGAAGAGATTTCACGGTAAACGCCTTGGCTTGGCATCCACACTTCGATGTCGTATTTCTTCGCAGCCGTGAATCCGAGATCAGCTGTACACATGCTCAATACTTGATACGGCAGTTTCAGCTTTTTCAAGACTGTTTCGGCTTGTCCTGTTAACAATTCAAGTTGCTCGTAAGATTCTTCTGGTTTAACGAAACGAACGAGTTCGACTTTATTGAATTGATGCTGACGGATCAAACCGCGTGTATCGCGTCCGGCAGAACCGGCTTCTGAACGGAAACATTGGCTGTACGCGGCATAACCGATCGGTAACTGATCTGCAATTAGGATCTCTTCACGGTGCATGTTCGTCACTGGAACTTCTGCTGTTGGTACGAGGAAGTAGTTCGTCTCTTCAACTTTAAACGCATCCTCTTCGAACTTCGGCAGTTGTCCTGTTCCTGTCATAGAATCGCGGTTGACCATGAGCGGTGGCAAGATTTCTGTGTAACCGTGCTGATCTTGGTGAAGATCCATCATGAAGTTGATCAATGCCCGCTCAAGACGTGCACCGGCCCCGCGATAAAAGACGAAGCGGCTACCCGTGACTTTTCCGGCACGCTCGACGTCGACGATCTTCAATTGCTCCATCAAATCCCAGTGTGGAACGGCTTCGAAGTCAAACGCTGGTTTGTCACCGACTTCACGAATGACGACATTGTCATCTTCAGAAGAACCGACCGGTACGCTGTCATGTGGAATATTCGGGATACCGAGGAGCAGTTGGTTCAGTGTCGCTTCAACGTCACGTAACTCGTCGTCAAGTGTCTTGATTTCGTCCCCGACACTACGCATCGCAGCGATCGCTTCATCCGCATTTTCTTTATTGCGCTTGAGTTCAGCAATCTTTTTCGTTGCTTCATTTCGTTCTGCTTTTAACACTTCTGTCCGCGCAATCAGCTCCCGGCGTTTTTCATCGAGTGCGAGGAAACGGTTCATGTCCGTTAAGTCCTCTCCCCGGTGCGCTAACTTTTCTTGAATAGCGTCAAAATCTTGGCGTAATCGTTTAATATCAATCATTTGTAATTCCTCCTTTATGTCATAAAAAAAGGCGACTCGTCTCTTTCCGGTATTTCTACCGAAAAGGGACGAATCACCTGGATCCGCGTTGCCACCCTCATTGCTAGACACATCTAGCCAACTTAAGACGCGATAACGGGCGTACCCGCACCTTGTTCGCAAGGTGTGCGACCCGGCTCGATTCAATCCATCGATCTGACTAGTTCACACCACCCACTAGCTCTCTTAACAGTATCGATACATCTACTTGGTCCGTTCATAGCATCTTTATGAGATTAGTCTTACTTTACACCATCGCCTTGGAAGTTGACAAGAGTTGATTGTTGAATCGCTTGTTCGATTTGCTTCGACCACGCTGTCCAGGCGCGGACGAGTCGCGTCGGAACACTCGCCAGCTGAACAGATGTCGCACTATACAAATTCACACGTGGGGTATCAAATCCGGGTAGATAGATGCCATCATCTGCAACTTGCACCGTTCCGACGACTTCTTGTTTGGTGACAGGTGCCGTCGCTTTTGAAAATTCGAAACGTGGTTCACGTGTCGTTGTATGTTTCGGTACTGTCACATACAACGAGCCGTCCGTGACGACATCTAGTTTGCGGACGGTGGCACCTTTGATCGGAAGAACGTCTTTGATCCGTTCGCCTTTTCCGTAATACGTCAACGGTTCAAACGTCGCAAAACCATAATCGAGCAGTTTTTTCGTTTCCTTGAAGCGGGCTTGATCGGAATCCGTCCGCATCACGACCGTGACAAGCGTCATATTATCCCGCGTCGTTACACTCGCGAAGCAATACCCGGCTAAATCGGTTGTTCCTGTCTTCATCCCCCGCATACCGACATATGCGAATTTTTCCTTCGCCAGCATCTTATTCGAATTGTTCAAGACTTCTCCGTCGAGTTTCATCTGTGTTTTGCTCGTCACATCGAGTACGTCCGGGTAATCCTTGATGTAGCGGATGACGAGTAAGGCGATATCCGTTGCCGTCATTAAGTTCGTTCCAGGCAGCGTCGCATCGACGGCATCAAGACCGGAGGCATTTGCGTACTCCGTATCGTTCATCCCGAACTGTTTCGCTGTTTCATTCATCTTTTCAACGAACGTCGCTTCTGAATCGGCGACGGTTTCGGCTAACATGACCGCTGCATCATTTGCCGATTTGATGAATGCTGCGTTGTAGAGTTCGCGGATCGTATAGGTCTTGTTCTGAAGCGGAACACGAGCGACTCCCGGTGTTCGCGCGAGCTTTAACACTTTCGCACTCGGTCTGACTTTCTGATCCCACGTCAATTTCTTTAACTCGATCTGCCGTCGTACGAGATACAACGTCATCAGCTTCGTCATCGAAGCCGGAGGCAGAGCGACATCCGCCTCGGATTGCAGCAGGATTTTCCCTGTGACTGCATCAGTCATTATGTAAGACTCTGCCTTGATTGATGGTCTTGCCGCATTCCCGGTTAATGGAAAACCGGTCAGGACGATCAGTATACTTAAGCAGAGCATCCAGGTTCGTTTCATTGGTCCTCTCCTTCACCCGATGTTCTTCGTACAATTAGTGTAGCATAAAAAAAGCGTCCGACAGCAACTACTGTCGGACACTATTTTCAGGGATGGACCTGCTGCAAGGAATTGATCTTCTCCAGAAAATAACGATGCAACCGGTCGTCCTCTGTCAGTTCAGGATGGAATGAACAAGCCAGGTGAAGCGGTGTCTCGACGGCAACAATCTGGTCTTCGACTTTCGCGATCACTCGTGTGCCTTCCCCGATCGACAGAATCAGTGGTGCCCGGATGAAGACTGCCTCGATCGGTTCTTCAATTCCCTCAACCGGTAACAGCCCTTCAAAGGAATCGATCTGTCGACCGAAAGCATTCCGCCGGACTGTCATCGAAATCGCATTAAGATGACTTTGCCCTGCTTCAACGATGGTTGCGAGTAGAATCATTCCGGCACACGTTCCAAACATCGGTAACGATGTCGCTCGTTCCCGAAGCGGTTCGAGCATCGCATAACGTTCGATCAGTCGACGCATGGCTGTCGATTCTCCCCCGGGTAAGATGAGCCCATCGAGTCCGTCCAGATCACTCGTTTGTTTGACGAGAACGACCTCTACACCAAGACCTTCGAGATGCTGTTGATGTTCGCGGACAGCGCCTTGAACATCCAGAATACCGATTACCATCCGCGTGTCGCCATCCGTTCCTCAAACGGCATCGATGTGACATCGATTCCTTTCATCGCTGTTCCAAGTCCTTTTGATAAGAACGCAATCCGTTCAAAATCATCCTTATAGGTGACAGCTTCGACAATCGCACGAGCAACGCGTTCCGGATGCTCGGACTTAAAGATGCCCGATCCGACAAAAACTCCGTCTGCCCCAAGATGCATCATCAAGGCAGCATCGGCCGGTGTTGCAACTCCGCCTGCTGCAAAATTGACGACCGGTAATCTTCCCTGTGTCCGGATATCACGCAATACTTCGTACGGAGCGCCCCATTCCTTCGCAAAGGTCATCAATTCATCCGGACTGACATTCAAGATCTGCTTCAGTTGCGCTTGAATCTGTCGCATATGGCGAACCGCTTCGACGACATTTCCGGTCCCAGGCTCCCCCTTCGTCCGAATCATCGCTGCCCCTTCGGCAATCCGGCGAGCGGCTTCCCCAAGATCCCGTGCGCCACAAACGAACGGGACGGTAAACTCGGATTTTAGTAAGTGATATTGCTCATCTGCCGGTGTTAGGACCTCACTCTCATCAATAAAATCGACCCCCATCGATTCCAGGACCCGCGCCTCGACGATATGACCGATCCGACATTTTGCCATGACCGGAATCGAGACCGCTCCCAGCACTTCTTCCGTAATCAGTGGATCCGCCATCCGCGCGACACCACCGTCACGCCGGATATCCGACGGAACACGTTCGAGTGCCATGACCGCAACAGCTCCTGCCGCTTCCGCAATTTTTGCTTGTTCGGCATTAACGACATCCATGATGACGCCACCTTTTTGCATTTCAGCCATTCCCCGTTTGACACGATCCGTTCCTTGTTGACGTTCCATACCCATTCCCCCTTGGTTAACTTTTACTTCTTCAGTATAGAGAACATTGACACTTTTAAAAGTATCAGTTTATGATGATTTAAACAGGTCAGATAAAGATAAAGGAGAACACAGGATGGATATGCTTTCGTTTCAACTGACGCGCAATCAAGATACCCCACTCTACGAACAGCTCTACCAACAAATCCGAAATGAAATCATTGCCGGTCGTCTAGCCTACGGAGCAAAGCTGCCGTCTAAACGAAAACTCGGTCAATTCTTGAACTTAAGTCAAACGACGATTGAACTTGCCTATCAGCAGCTCGTCGCTGAAGGATACGTTGAATCCATCTCGCGTAAGGGCTACTTCGTCCTGGCTTACGAGGAGCTTGCCTATGTCAAAACCTCACCCGTCGTCCAGCCGCGTGTGACTAAAGATAAACCCGTCATCCTGTATGACTTTCATCCAAGCAAGATCGAAGGAATTTCTTTCCCGTTTGCCCGTTGGCGAAAATATGCCAAAGATATCATCGATACCGATCACCATCCACTCGTCTCGCTCGGTCATCCACAAGGGGATTTAGCGCTGCGTGAAGAGATTGCGACCTATCTCTACCATTCACGTGGTGTCGTCTGTTCGCCGGAGCAGATCGTCGTCGGTTCCGGAGTCGAACAGTTGTTACCGCTCGTCCTCTTCTTATTAGGACGAGACGTCACGTATGGTATCGAAGACCCGGGATATCATACGACACGCCTGTTACTCGAAAATCACGACCGCGTGCTCGAACCGATCCGGGTGGATGCGAACGGACTGCGCATCGATCAACTGCAGGAATCAAACGTTGACGTCATGTATGTCACACCGGCACATCAGTTTCCGTCCGGTAGTATCCTCTCCGTGAATCGAAGACATCAGTTGTTGAACTGGGCAGCGATGGATCCTGCTCGTTATGTCATCGAAGACGACTACGATAGCGAATTCCGCTATAGCGGTAAATCGATCCCATCTTTACACAATATGGACAGTAATCGTGTCATTTACATGAGTACGTTCTCGAAGTCGCTCATGCCATCCCTCCGAATCGGTTATATGGTCTTACCCGAAGTCTTACGGGCACGGTATCAAGCGGAACTGTCGCATTATACATGCAGTGTCTCACGCTTTGATCAAACGATTTTGACACGTTTCATGAAAGAAGGCGACTTTGAACGACACCTCAACCGGATGCGTAAGGTCTATCGCCGCAAACTCGATGTCCTCATCCAGTCACTTCGCCGGATTCCAGGCTTACGCTTGACTGGTGAAAGTGCCGGACTGCATGTCGTCGTATCCGTAGCGAACGGGATGACGGAACAGGAACTTGTTCAACAGGCACAGAGACGTGGGATTCAGGTATACGGTCTCTCCCAATATGCCCAGTTACCCCTTCTCTCCGGTACGCCTCAAATCGTTCTTGGATTTGCGAGTCTATCCGAGCAGGAGTTGGCGGAAGGTTTACGACAATTGATGAACGCGTGGGATTTGCATACATCCTCATGAACAAAGCCTCGCCTTTCTACTGGAGAAAGACGAGGCTTTTGCTTATTGACGTGTATAGTTGGAAGCTTCTTTTGTAATTTGAATATCGTGCGGATGGCTCTCTTGGAGGCCGGCACCTGTCATGCGGATGAACTGTGTCTCTTCACGCAACTCTTCTAACGTCGCAGCGCCACAGTATCCCATACCTGAACGAATTCCACCGACGAGTTGATACACCGAGTCGCCGAGTTTCCCCCGGTAAGCGACACGTCCTTCGATACCTTCTGGAACGAACTTCTTGTCTGCTTCTTGGAAGTAACGGTCTTGGCTACCGCGTTTCATCGAAGCTTCAGAACCCATACCACGGTACGTCTTGAATTGACGACCCTGGTAGATTTCCATTTCTCCCGGGCTTTCTTCAACACCTGCAAGTAAGCTTCCGAGCATGACAGCATGTCCACCAGCAGCAAGTGCTTTGACGATATCGCCAGAGTACTTGATCCCACCGTCAGCGATGATCGAGACACCGTGTTTCCGTGCTTCTGTCGCACAATCGAAGACAGCTGTGATTTGTGGTACACCGACACCTGCGACAACACGTGTCGTACAGATTGAACCAGGTCCGATACCAACTTTGACGACTGAGGCACCGGCTTCAATCAAATCGCGTGTTGCTTCTGCTGTTGCAACGTTACCTGCAATGATCGGTAAATTTGGATATTCTTCACGGAGTTCCCGTACCTTGAAGAGTACACCTTCTGAATGACCATGTGCTGTATCGACGACGAGTGCATCGACACCAGCATCAACAAGGAACTTCGCGCGTGTCGAAGCGTCTTTTGTGACACCGACAGCTGCTGCGACGAGTAAACGACCAAATTGATCTTTCGCAGCATGTGGATACTGTTCGACTTTTTCGATATCTTTTGTTGTGATCAATCCTTTTAATACACCGTTCTCATCAACGAGTGGTAACTTTTCGATGCGATGCTTGTGGAGAATCTGTTCTGCTTCAGCGAGGGACGTACCGACTTTTGCTGTCACGAGTTCTTCTGTCGTCATCACCGTTTCAATGACAGTTGAGTAATCCTTGACGAAGCGAAGATCACGGTTTGTCAAAATCCCTACTAATTTACGCTCTGTTTCGTTGTTAACGATTGGAACACCTGAGATGCGGTATTTACTCATCAAATATTCAGCATCGTAGACTTGACGCTCTGGTGTCAAATAGAACGGATTCGTGATGACACCATTTTCAGAACGTTTGACGCGATCGACATGTTCTGCTTGTTCTTCCATTGACATGTTCTTATGAATGACACCAAGACCGCCTTGACGTGCCATCGCGATTGCCATTGGAGCTTCTGTAACGGTATCCATCCCAGCACTGATCAATGGAACATTAAGTGTGATCCCTTCACATAGCGTGACAGATAAATCAACGTCGCGCGGTAAGACACTCGAACGACGGGGTACGAGTAAGACGTCATCAAACGTCAAACCCTCTTTAGCAAATTTGTTCTCCCACATGTTATCCACTCGCTTTCTCTTTTATAAAAGAATATTGATGTTATGGTAACAAGCAGAGGGTGTCATGTCAATGACATGACCAATAATCAGAACAGTCTGAAGTTTCACATAACACAAAAAGACCGACCTGCAATCTGCAGATCGGTCAAGTGCCTGGCAACGTCCTATCCTCACAGGGGGAAGCCCC
>NZ_JBOZGJ010000028.1:0-6269 GCF_050846835.1 Exiguobacterium sp. TDN 0502
ATAGAACAAGGCCCTCGAAACGACTACACGTTTCGAGGGCCTTTCGTTTATGAAACTGAGTTATGTCCCAGCCTCTTCCTTTTCATGTGGAGTCCGTTTCTTACCGTCATGCTTGGAACGATTGAACGTCTAACGGTTTAGCAAGAGCCGTTTGAGCAAAGGCAACGAATTGTCCAAAATGAGCACTTGTGTTGTGTGCTTCGATAGCAGCCTGATCTTCCCATTTTTCAATCATCATGAAGACATTTTCGTCTTCTGTACTTTGGAATAAATCATAGCCGATGTTTCCTGCTTCATTGCGTGATGCTTCCACTAACGTTTTTGTCGCTTCTAGGAATTCTCCGCGTTTGGCTGGTTGTACTTCTAATTTTGCTTCGATGGCAATCATCGTAAAGCCTCCTTTGAAATTTCGTTAACTTAAGCATCGTAGCACCTCCGGATTTGTTACGCCATAAAGATGCTCGGACGATTGATGATATTTAATTACGGGTATTTACATAGGTAATTATTATTTTGTACCACACCACAGAAAGGAGCAACGAAGATGCGCGTTGAGGTATTTTATTTTGAGGATGACGGGCATATTCCGAACAATCCCATTTTTCCCGTATTAATTTACCGGCATGCATTTGAAGAACCATCACGCATCGAACAGACTCTCCATGCACACGACTGGCGCAACAGCTGGGTGGATGGCATTTTTGATTTTCATCATTATCATAGTATCGCGCACGAAGTCATCGGTATTCTCGAAGGGCATGCGACCGTCCAGCTCGGGGGTCCGCTCGGTAAGACGTTCACCTTGACGAGCGGGGATATTCTTTTGCTTCCTGCCGGTACAGGTCATAAAGCGCTCGATACGAGTCGCCACTTTCGGGTCATCGGAGCATATCCAGATGGACAGGACTACGATACATTAACCGGTCAAGCAAACGAACGCCCGGAAAACCTTCAACGTATTCGTCAGGTGGGACGTCCAAAGAACGATCCAGTCCTCGGCGACCATGGACCTTTATTTGAGCATTGGTGACGTCTCTTTCTCCCGAAGAAGACGTTTTTGTTCAGAGTACACGTGGTAAACCCTACTATTGTCTCTCTACTTAAAGGAGGAAGAACGATGAACGAAACAGAAAAGACGCTGATACTCGCTGCATTAAAGCAAAAAACGGTGACGTTTCCCGATCAGACGCATGTTCGGGCACTCGGACAAGGCACGTGGCGGATGGGAGAAGCATCGGAGAAGCATGAAGCTGAAATCGAAGCGCTCCGCGTCGGTCTCGACAGTGGAATGGAACTCATCGATACGGCAGAGATGTATGGCGAAGGGGCTTCTGAAGAATTGATTCGCGACGCGATCGCTGATCGACGCGAGGAAGTCTTTCTTGTCTCAAAAGTCTATCCGCATCACGCCGGTGGAGAAGCGTTAAAAAAAGCTTGTTCCGAAACGCTTGAACGTCTTGGTACGGATTATCTTGATCTCTATCTCCTGCACTGGCGTGGTGACATTCCACTTAAGGAAACCGTTGAAGGACTGGAAGCCTTAAAACAAGAAGGTAAGATTCGGCGTTGGGGTGTATCGAATTTCGACGTATCCGATATGAAGGAATTGTTGGCATTACCGAACGGTGATCAATGTGCCATCAATCAGGTACTCTATCACCTCGGATCACGTGGAATCGAATATGAACTGCTACCGTTTTTACGCGAGCATGGTATTCCAGTGATGGCGTATTGCCCGTTAGCTGAAGGTGGTTCGTTGCGGGCTCAACTTCTGAATCATCCGACCGTCGAGAAACTCGCTGAGACACACGGTGTTGATCCAGCGCAGATTTTACTCGCATGGGTAATACGTGAAGGCGACGTCATTGCGATTCCTAAAGCCGGACAAGCGCATCATGTCGAAGCCAACGGGCGCGCCGCGCTCCTGAATTTAACAGAGGAAGAACTCGCTGCACTTGATCAAGCATTCCCAGCACCAACCAAAAAAGAACCACTCGATATTGTATAAGGAGGTCATTTTCATGACACAACATGTTCAACTTGGTCAATCTAACCTATTCGTTCACCCCATCGGTCTCGGTACGAATGCTGTCGGTGGACACAACTTATATCCGAATCTCGATGAGCAAGCCGGACGCGATCTCGTTCGTGTCGCTTTGAAGCAAGGAATCAATTTCCTCGATACCGCTTTCATCTATGGACCAGAACGTTCGGAAGAACTCGTTGGTGAGGTTTGGAATGACACGGTCGCTCGAGAAGATGTCGTCCTCGCGACGAAAGGTGCGCATCAGTTCGTTGACGGAAACGTCGTCATGAACAATTCACCAGACTTTCTCCGTCAATCGGTCGAAGAGAGTTTAAAACGTCTTCAGACAGACTATATCGATTTGTATTACATTCATTTTCCGGATGAATCGACACCAAAGGATGAAGCCGTCGCAGCACTCGCTGAACTGAAAAAAGAAGGAAAGATTCGCGCAATCGGTGTCTCGAATTTCTCACTCGAACAACTGAAGGAAGCGAACAAAGACGGACATGTCGACGTCTATCAAGGGGAATACAACCTATTCAAACGGGATGCAGAAAAAGAGTTACTCCCATATATCGTTGAGAACGGGATGTCCTTCGTCCCGTACTTCCCACTCGCTGCTGGATTATTGGCAGGGAAATATACCAAAGAGACGACGTTTGATGATTTACGAAAAAACGATCCTTTGTTCCAAAAAGATGTCTTCGAAGAAAATCTCGCAAAAGTCGATCAACTGCGTCCGATCGCAGAAGCGCACGATGCGGAAGTCGCACACGTCGTCCTCGCGTGGTATTTGGCACAGGACGGTATCGATGCCATCATTCCTGGTGCGAAACGACCGGATCAGGTGACGGATACGTTACGTACGTTAGACGTTCAGTTGTCGCAAGAGGATATCGAAAAAATCGATCAAATTTTTAGCTGATCATTCACTTCCTATGCACATGAGCAGAATAGGCGAAAAATCATACTAAACTTCGTATGATGGAGGCATGGAGGCGATTGATCATGAAGCACCATTTTCATTTAACCGCAGACTGGCCGGGTAATCGCAATGATGTCGGTCAGATCGAGACGGGTGAACTAAAAACAAAAATCTCAATTCCGGACGCCATGGATGGTCCAGGTGTTGGGACGAATCCAGATGAGATGTTACTCGGAGCAGCGGCTACGTGCTATATCATCACGCTTGCCGCGATGCTTGAGCGTAGTCACATTCCAAAAGTCTCGCTAACGATGGAGTCTGAAGGCATCGTGGATGTCACGAACGGCGTCTTTACGTACGATGCGATCATACATCGTCCGAAACTCTTATTGCCGTCCGATCTATCGGATCGTGATTTAGAGAAGGCGCAGCGTCTTGCTGAAAAAGCAGAAGGCTCTTGTATGATCACGCGGGCATTAGCTGGTAACGTTACAGTATCGCTTGAGGCTGTGGTGGAGCGAATCCCAAATTAATTTTTAATTAAAAACCAAACACTCCTCCAACTGTGATTTAGAAAATGCACAGTTGGAGGAGTGTTTTGCAATGAATTTAATATAGGTAAGGAGTTTTTAAAGAACTTTGTATTTCTCCTTTTAGCATCTCGTAAGAAGCGTTCTCATTTTGTCTCATTAATTTATGAATCATGCGATGGCAACTTGCACACAATAAAGCCAAGTCTTGAGTCTGAGTATCTGTTACACCACTTATACTTAATTGATTTTTATGATGAGCTTCAATGTAACCTTTCCCGATAACTCCATAAACCTCCTCATAATTCATCTCACAAATATCACAGAATAATTGCCCATCATGTTCAATTACAAACTGTTCTTTTGCTTTTTTAACTACTTTTGCATTTCGTTCTGTTATGTAATGCGTGGCAAGTCGTTTTTCGCCTTCTGTATAACGCTCATCGTCCAGTAGACTTTCAGCAATATGCGAGTTAAGTACTTCACTTTCGTCTGTATAGTAATCTGTTGGAAAAGCAAAGTATTCTTTAAATTTGCTTTCGAAAGTATCAAAAGTCATAAAGGGATGGAATTTTTCCAGTTTGAACGATTTATCTGATCCGTTCAGATCTTTTTTTAAGTTGATTACTTCATTTTGATTCAGCAAGACAAATTGTATATCATTTATTTTGATTAACTCCTCTTCATTGGTAATACAAAAAATAAGGAAATCATATTCGACGGCTTTCGTATCTCGAATTCCATACATTCCACCCGTTGCACCTCTTATCCCGATACGTTTTCCATCTAAAATTTGTTTATTCTTTTCTAATTTAAATGATACATTATATTGATCAGCGAGCGCTTTCAACCATTCTTTTGTTAACTTTTTCATTACACTTACAATGTCTTTTTGCATCATCTATCCCTACTTTCGTTTCATATGGAGGATTGTATTTATGATAAAAAAACAAAAATTTTCAGGAGACGAACATACGAGAGAGGTGGCAATGTACCTTGAACAATTGATTCAGGAGAAATCGTCTCTTTCAGAAAAACAATATCCTGCAATAGTTGTCGCTCAATTTCTATTTACTCAATTTCCAAAAATAAGTGAAGTGAAAACTAAATTTGATTTTGAACGTGCCGATCATCATGCTGATTTGTATATCTATCAAGACGAACTCATTTATCCGATTCATCTATTTTCTCTCAAGAAAAACGCAACAATTCAACCTAAAAATCCTGGTGCTAAATCCTTCTTACACAAATATTTCAGTTTAACAGAGGCTCAACATACATTTAACACCTTACTGGATAAGGCGCGCTCTAATCTTTTTAAAGACATTGCGATACACCAAGGAATAACTGATCTATACGTGTCAGAAGTAGCATTAAAAAAATCAATCAATGCACTGCAATTAGATGAATCTATACTTAAAGACTACCGTAAACGATTCTTAGAAGGTATTCGAGATCATTGTTATTCGCTCCTTCTTGATAGTCTGAATGAGCATCAATCTGATTTTTTCAAAGGTTTCAAGCATCTATCCATGATTGAAGAATATAAAGTTGTATTCATCGAAGAAACCTACGAGATTAAACTAGAACAACAGACGATCCAAACATTTGAGTCCGTACATCTGTTGAAAAAGAATAATTCGTCGATTCATATCTTATTAGATGACTATGAACTCGAACTTCGATTTAAATTCGAGTCTTCGTTGACGTCTTCCATTAAATTAGCAACGAAACTATCACATACTTGCGAACTAACGAATCAATTTCAACAAAAAACGAGGCAGCTCAATACGAAGTGGTTAAGCTCCTTTGAAGATTCTCTACATACTCATACATTACTTACTCATTCAAATAAAAGTAATGCAATCGGTCGCTGTCATGAAGTTCTTACGTTATATCAATTTATCAAACACAATCCAACGATTCATTTAGTCGATCCTACTCAAGTTCATCACACATTAACAGCTTACTATTCGTATCTTGAATCAGACGTGTTACAACAGCTTATCGAAAGTGCTCACGTTACAAATTCCGTATTACTTCGATACTTAAAAGACATGTATGGTCAGTATCAAATTGAACAGATTCAACTTGTATCGGACAGCTATATCGCGAATAAATTAGAAACAGCAGACATCTTACTTACTCTTCGATACGAACAAAACTTGATTGAGCTCCCCTTGTCCTTAAAAGCACTAAAAGTCCATAATTCTGTCATGACGATTAAAAATCCAGGTGCTGGTACGATTCTTTCCTATCAATATTTTGATGTTTTTGACGAAATGCAGGAGTTCATTGCAAGGATAAAAGAAAAATATTTGATCGGATCGATTTCACGTCAGGAAGTACTCTCTGAAGTATCAAACGAAATCACAAAACACCTTTCCATTGCCTCACAACATGCTCTTGTTTCTGGTTTGAAAAAAATGATCGGAACCAACTTATCGATTGTCTCTTTTTATCAAAATTCAACTTGCTCCATTCATCCACCAATTGAAGTTGGGGGGCAGATTCACGTTTCTCAACATTCACCAACTACGACACGCTTGACTTGGTCTGACGGTAACGAATACTTAAACTTTCGAGTCAAGTTCAGTGCTGGTGCTTCTCGTGGATGGTCGTCTCTTAAATTATCGTGCGAACGTTCTGTTTCATAATGCTTTGTTTTAAAAAACGGACCTACTCATCAAAGAGCAGGTCCGTTTTACTGTGTAATGCAGAATAGGAGTGCAGACTTGTGCGACGGAAACGTACACAGTTCTGCACTCCTTTTGCGAAAAAAGAA